>DRKO01000024.1 GCA_011051745.1 Chloroflexota bacterium
GAAGTACTCGTGGCTGAAGGCTCCTCGCTTCCGCGAGACGCCGATGGAGGTCGGCCCGCTGGCTCGCGTGCTGATGATGTACGCCACCGGCAACGAGATGATCAAAGAACTGGTGGACAGCACACTGGCAGCGCTTGGTGCGCCCATCGAGGCCGTGTTCTCGACACTGGGGCGGACGGCGGCCCGCGCGTTTGAGACCAAGGCTTTCGCCTACGCAATGAAGGACTGGTACAACGACCTGATCGCCAACATCGCCAGCGGAGACCTCGAGAACTGGAACGGTGAGCGTTTCGAGCCGAGCACCTGGCCTGCCCATGCAGAGGGCTTTGGCTGGACCGAGGCTCCGCGCGGGGCGCTGGGGCACTGGGTGGTGATTGATAACGGCAAGATCACCAACTATCAGATGGTTGTGCCGACGACCTGGAACGCCTCACCGCGCGATCACAAAGGGCAGCCGGGGGCTTATGAGATGTCGTTGCCCGGCACGCCCATGGCCGATCCGGAGCAACCCCTTGAGATTCTGCGCACCATTCACAGCTTTGACCCGTGCATGGCCTGCGCAATCCATCTGGTGGATGCGACCGGAAAAGACCTCGGTGAGGTGGATGCCACGCCCGGAATCCGCTGCAGAGTGTACTAAGCGCGGAGGCGCACGAGAGGGGGGCATTACGCCCCCCTCCCCCTCGAAAATGGAGTGCGGGATGGAGAATGCGCGTGTTCTCCATCACCCGGTGGCTGATGGTTCCCCGCGCAACCAGGCCAGGGCTTCCCTCTCGGTTCTGAACCAGCGAACCTCGTGGGTGTAGTAACTCTCAGGTGCGGCGAGGACTCCGGGTGGCAATTCGGCGCCAAAAATAGCGGTCTTTGGCATTATTGGCCGGAGTTCGTGCAGCTTGCGGGCGCACTCGTCCGAGGTCGTGCCGCTGAGGTCTACGAGCAACATCTTCCCTCGCAGGTCTCTCAGGAACTTGACCAGTTTGCGGCTGTCCTCTGCGGTGATTGGGCCGGTGTGCTTGCAGCGCACGATGTTGGCGTCAACGGGGGTTACTTCGAACGGCATGATCCCCCCTCCTTTCAGCAAGCCCCCGTGGCAGTTCTGAGATCAGGGGGCTTACTCCTGGGGAACGCGGAGGATTTCTACAGAGTCCTTGTCGCGTTCCACGTGACACCAGGGTATTTTTCTTAAATCTATAATTATTATAGCATAAATTGCAGACCGGTGAGATTGATTTTCGCGATAAGGGCTCATCCTCTCTCTTTATCAGAGAAATGATCGGGGGCGCGACCGGGGTGGAGGCTTGCTCTGTTATCTCAATCGCCTTCCCTGAAACGGCATCTAATGAAGTAGGATGAGCAAGCCGAGAGCGCAAAGGGTTCTCATGGACACAGACCAGATTCTTGTACTGGGTATCGGTAATCTGCTCAACACGGATGAAGGGGTGGGCGTCCACGCTGTGCGCATGATGCAGGCCCAGGCCGAGGCAGCGGGTGGCGTGGAGGGCGTGGTTTTGCACGACGGCGGTACGCTGGGCTTGAACCTGCTGCCGCTGGTCGAGGAGACAACTCATCTGCTGATCCTCGATGCGGTGGACGCAGGCAGGCCCCCCGCCACGGTTGTTGAACTCACGAAGGATGAAATCCCGCTCTACGCCGGGATCAAGATGTCACAGCACCAGCTTACCTTTCAGGAGGTGCTCGGTCTGGCGCTGATCCGGGGCAGGTTGCCCGAATATCTGCATCTGGTGGGGTTGCAGCCCGTCAGTCTGGAGATCGGCACGGAGCTGAGTCCGGCGGCGGCTGACGCTCTCCCCCGGCTTGTCGAGCGTGCCTGGCGCGTTCTGTCCAGATGGGGTGTATCCGTCCCCTGGTGAACTCCGCGCCGGAAGGCAATCCCCCGGCGACATGCTGGCAAATCTATATACTAAGAAGATGAGGGATACTCATGGATCTGTACAATCTTGGCACAGTGCCCTGGCGGGATAGTCAGTTGCTTTACCATGCGCTGGCTTATCTGGGCCGCGAGGGGCTGATCCTGCTCCAGCCGGATAGCCCCTACGTCTGCATCGGATATCATCAGGATGCCCGGCAGGAGGTGGAGCTTGACTTCCTGCATGAGCAGGGCATCCCCGTTTTCCGCCGTGAGGTCGGGGGCGGGGCCGTCTATCTGGATCGCGGGCAGTTGTTCTACCAGCTTGTGATGCGGGCTGACCGGGATGACGTTCCGGCCTCCAAAGATGCGTTTTACCGCAAATTCCTGGCTCCGGTCGTCGAGACATTCCGCGATTTCGGCGTGGAAGCCTCCTTCAAGCCCGTGAATGATATCATCGTCAACAATCGCAAGATATCGGGCAACGGAGCCGCCGAGATCGAGGGGATGGTTATTCTGGTTGGCAACTTCCTGATTGATTTCAACTATGAGATGATGGCCCGCAGCCTGAAAGTCCCGGATGAGAAGTTCCGCGACAAGGTTCAGAAATCTATGCGTCAGGCGCTGACCACTCTAACGCAGGAGCTGGGGACGCCCCCTTCCATCGAGGAGCTATCCGAGCGGCTGGTCGAGCGTTACGCGCCCCTGCTGGGCCCCCTCACCCCCCGCAGGGTAGACGATGCGCTGCGGGCTGAGGCGGAGCGACTCTGGCGGGAGAAGTTCGGCCGGCCCGACTGGTTGACGGCCAACGACAGACGCCAGCCTGATCTGCGCAGGGTGCGCATCGCCGAGGGTGTCAACGTCGTGCAGCGGGTCTATAAAGCGCCGGGAGGGCTGATCCGGGCGACCGCCATTGAGCGGGATGGTAAACTATACGATGTCCATCTGTCCGGCGATTTCTTCTTCTTCCCCGCCGGAGGTCTCCCGGAGCTGGAGGCCGATCTCGAGGGGGTCTCGGCAGAAAGGGAGGCCGTGGAAAGCCGTATCGCCGATTTCTATCGTGCTCATTCGGTCGAGGCTCCCGGTGTCACGCCGGCGGACTTTGCCACTGCGTTGATGGGCCAGAGTTAGCGTGCCGTGAGCGTGAGATCAGCAGGGAGGGATGAAGGAGAATAAGTGAGGGATGCTGGATATTCACGCGCTTCGCATATTCCTTGAGGCGGCCAGAACAGAGAACTTCACAGAAGCGGGCCGCAATCTTAACCTGACCCAGCCTGCCGTCAGCGCTCAGATCAAGACGCTGGAAGACTACCTGCAGGTCAAGCTCTTTGAACGTGACGGGCGCACGGTGCGCCTGACCAAGAGCGGGGAGACGCTCGTGCCGATGGCCCAGCAGTTGATCCACATGGCGATCAGCGCCGAGGAGACTATCCGGGCCTCGGAGGGAAAAGTCGTCGGTAATCTGGTGATCGGATGCAGCGCTGCCGCTGCGAAGTATGTTCTGCCGCATCTGGTGATGCGCTTCCAGCGCCTTTACCCGAACGTCCATGTCTCTATTCCGGTTGTCAGCCGCCAGTTCCTGATGGAGAAGATCGCCCAGGCGGAGTACGATCTGGGCGTTGTTAGCGTGCGCGAGCCGGACTATGACATGAGCTACTCCGATTTCTTCCTGGATCGGCTGGTGCTCATTGCTCCGTCCTCCCATCCCTGGGCACGGCAGGGGACGATCAAGCCTCATCAAATGCTGGAGGAGTACTTCATCTGCCGCGAGCCGGAGTCAGGATGCCGGGCGACGGTGGCCGAGGGGCTGGCGAAGGTGGGCCTCTCCATTGATCAGCTACACCATGTCATGGAGATCGGGAATGCCGAGGCGCTGGCGATGGCCGTTGAGCATGGTATCGGGATGTCGTTTGTCTCCCAGCCCGTCGCGGTATCGCGCCTGCCGCTGGGCCGCCTTGCTATCATTCAGGTGGAAGGGCTGGAACTGATCTCCCCTGTGGAGTTCGTCTATTCCCGTTCGCGGCCTGCCTCTCCGGCACAGATCAAGTTTCTGGAGTTCGCCAATCACGCCCAGAATCGCCTGCTGGTTCAGATGCTGGCCGAGGGGCGGGTGATCTAACGACTCCGGGATCACCGATCAGCCGCTCACAGGAGCGAGACCGGATCAACGTCAACCTGTAGCAACTGGGACGACCGCAGATCAGAGACGATCTCCTCCGGGCTTGGGCCGCGCACGATGACGTGCCAGCGATATAGGTTATCCCGGCGTGCGTAGAAGCAGGGGGCCGGGCCGATCAGGGAAGTGTTTTCCAGTCCCTGGTCGGCGATCCGCCTCTGCAGGAGC
>DRKO01000025.1 GCA_011051745.1 Chloroflexota bacterium
ATCCCCGAAGCTAAAGTAGTCATAAACCTGGGGAACAGCCGGATGATTGAGCGTAGCCAGAATCTCAGCCTCACGCTCGAAGTTTGCGATCGTCTGCTCGCGGAGCTGCTGATCCTGCGCCAGATTGATCATCTCTTTGACTGCCGTCAGCTTCTGCACTTTGGGGAAGTGCAGATCGCGAGCCTGGTAGACGGCCCCCATGCCACCGATACCGATAATTCCCAGAATACGGTACCGATTCTGCAATACCTGCCCCGGTTGCAGGGAACCATCCGGGACGGAGAGCGCACCCTGGTCGCCGTCTATGTGTTTTGTATCTGACATGCGATCACCTGAATAATGTGCAATAACTACTCGTCAGCGAGTCTATAATGCTTGGCTGATACCAGTATAGGGCTGCCAAACAGAGGGGTCAAGCATTCGATAATGAGACTTCATTAAGGCCGGAGTTGGAACGTAGACGATGCTCCATCCCTGCGCCTGCCTCACCCATACGATGGCAGATGGACAATCAGAGGCCATCAAAGTCTGGCCCGCCCCTTGATGCGGAGAGCGAACGCGCAAGCCCGGCACCAGGAAAAGGAGCCTGCTTAACAAATCCCTTCCATCTCCACCTGAAATCGCCCAGGCTTCATTATAGTTTCTCAAAGATGATCATGCAATGAGAGCGTGTTAATTGTTATGAACCAGATAGAACGCAGCGACGCTCGGCATTCCCCCGCAGGCGGGGAGACGATCAGCCTGTATATTCACATCCCCTTTTGCCGGACGCTGTGCACTTACTGCGCGTTCAACAGGTACACCGGGCTTGAAGACCTGATAGACCCTTACGTCACGGCTCTTCTACAGGAGATGAAACTGATCGCCCGAACCAGCTCCTATCCCCTCAAAGCCCACACGCTTTACCTGGGAGGCGGCACGCCCTCACTGCTTGCGCCGGAGCATGTCGCCTCGATCATCGCGGCTGCCCAGGAATACTTCCATCTCGCCGCCGGAGCGGAAGTCAGCCTGGAAGCCAATCCGGGGGAGAGGGGAAAACTCTCCGTCTTCCGATCGGCTGGTGTCACCCGGCTGAGCCTCGGCGTCCAGAGTACCCAACCATCTGAACTCCGGCTCTTCGGCAGGCGGCACACCGTTCAGGAAGCGGCGGAGGCGTTCCGCCTCGCACGCGCGGCAGACTTCGCCAGCGTCAGCATAGACCTGATTTACGGTGCTCCCTGGCAGACCCTTCGGAGCTGGCATGAAACTTTGAGGGCTATTCTGGCATGGGCGCCTGACCACATTTCGCTGTACAGTCTCTCAATCGAACCCGGCACGGCGCTATACAGAGGCGTTCAGCGCGGGGTTCTCCCCGCCCCGGATCCTGATCTGGCGGCTGCCATGTACGAGGAAGCAAGTCTGAGGCTGGAACAGGCAGGACTGAAGCAATACGAAATCTCAAACTGGGCCCGGCCCGGCCATGAATGCCAGCATAACTGTCAGTACTGGCGTAACGCTCCCTATCTGGGGTTCGGGGCAGGGGCGCACGGTTCTGTCACCGGGTTGCGCTACTGGAACGTCAGGCCTGTACCACGCTACCTGACACGTATCGGCGAGGGGGTAATGAAGAGATTTCCGCTCTCTCCGGCTATGGAGGGCTTTGAAGTCATCTCAAAAACTCTGGCGATGGCCGAGACGATGATTCTGGGTCTTCGTCTCGTGAAGGAGGGGGTCAGGAAGGCGGACTTTGCCAAGCGCTTCGGCCAGCAGCCAGAGGAAGTCTTTGGCCCCGCTCTGAGGAAGCTGGAGCGGGCGGGTTTGCTCATGACACACGGTGATGCCATCCGCCTGACGAAGCGGGCATACCTGATCAGTAACCGGGTATTTGTGGAATTTCTGCCGGAGAACTAGCGATCGCGGTGCAGGAGCCGGTCGGTCAACTCGAACAACGCCTGACCGGCTTCCCCTTCCGGGCCGACGGCTTCCAGACAGGCGAGCGTTTCTTCAGAATATCGGCGGGCCGTCTCCTCAGCGTATTCACGCGCGCCGGTTTGATCGAGCAGGCGGATAACCCGGCTGACGGTGGCTTCATCGAATGGCTCGGCCATCGAGTAGAGGTCCTGTAGCTCAGAGCTATGAGCAAGTGCATGGAGCACCGGCAGCGATTTCTTGCGCTGGCGTATGTCAATCGCCGCCTCCTTGCCCGTCACAGACGGATCTCCCCAGATATCCAGGATGTCATCCATCACCTGAAAGGCCATACCAAGATTCTCTCCGAAGGCCCGGTAGTGCATCTGAGCCTGATCATCCGCTCCCCCGGAAAGAGCTCCCATCCAGGCGGAGGCCGCCAGCAGGGCCGCCGTTTTGCCTGCGATCATGTCCAGATACTCCCCGGTGCTGACCCTGGAGCGACCCTCGAAGGACATATCGAGGTGCTGACCGCGCGTCAGTTCCAGCGAGGTTTCATCCAGGATGTGCAGGAGCCTGACAGCGACCTCGGCAGGCAGGCCCGCCGCTGGGGTCAGGCGCGGGATCGCCAGATGGGCGAGCACGAATAGCGTATCGCCCGCGTTGATCGCCTGCTCTTCCCCCCAGATAGCCCACACGGTGCGCCGATTGCGGCGGGTGGGGCTGTGATCCTCGATATCATCGTGAAGCAGCGAGAAGTTGTGGATCAACTCGACAGCCGCCGCTGCCGGACGGGCCGGCTCGTAGTCGCCACTGACCGCTTCACAGGTCAGAAGACAGAGTACCGGACGGATCCGCTTCCCGCCCCGCGCCCCCTTCACATGCCGTCCTCGGGAGTCAACCCAGCCCATGTGATAATGCAACATCCGGTAAAACAGGGGCGGAGAACCGGAGGGAGGGTGAAGGACTGTCTTCAGATCGGCCTCGATGACGGGGAGCAGCGTCTCGAAAAAGTGGGATAACACGTTGTTTAGCTTTCCGCCTGACTGGTCTTAATCCACACGCTGGAGAGGAACCTGACGCAGCGCATCCAGGTTTCCAGCGCCCACACATAACATGGCGACCCGCAACTGCTTGACAATCACCGCCAGAGCTTCATCGAGCGCATCGGCTGAGTCGGCAGCCGCCCGGAGAAGCGGCCCGGCAAATCCGCACAACGACGCTCCAAGCGCCATACACTTGGCGACATCAATCCCGTTGCGGAGTCCCCCACTGGCGATGATCGGCAGCCCCGGAGCCCCACGCCGGGCCATCTGGAGCGACTCCGCTGTCGGTATCCCCCAGTCCGCAAAGGAAAGCGCCACCCGGGCATGGAATGAACTGGGCGCACGATGGTACTCCACCTGACTCCAGGAAGTGCCGCCCGCTCCCGCCACGTCGAGGGCTGCAACGCCTGCCTCGGCCAACCGACGAGCCACCGCCTCCGAGATGCCCCAGCCGACCTCTTTCACGACGACCGGGACGGATAGGGAGCGGCAGACCTCCTCGATCCGGTTCAGCAAGCCCGCCCAGCGAGTATCTCCCTCCGGCTGGACAGCCTCTTGGAGAACGTTCAAATGCAGTATGAGGGCATCCGCCTCGACCATCTCGACGGCCCGGAGACACTCCTCCACGCCATACCCGTAATTGAGTTGAACGGCTCCCAGATTGGCGAAGAGCAGAATATCCGGCGCGACGGAACGCACCCGAAAAGTGTCCACCGCTTCCGGCTTCTCCAGAGCGATACGTTGCGATCCCAGGCCCATCGCAATGCCATATCGCTGAGCGGCAGCGGCCAGGATCAGGTTAAGAGCTTGAGCTTCCTCCGTGCCGCCCGTCATGGAGGAGATCAGGAGGGGGGCTGACAGGTCTTTGCCGAATAACGCGGTTGTAGTATCAATCTCTTCGAGGTTAAGCTCCGGGAGCGCCTGGTGGGTGAAACGGTAACGCTCAAGGCCGGTCGTTAGCCGGGGAAACTGGACATCTTCCTCCAGGTTTATGCGGATGTGATCCGCCTTGCGCCGGCCAATCTGAGCACCCGTAACTTTTGTCATAAGGGAGTGTTCCTCTGTTTAGATGAGGCAATCTTATCAACTGCCTCATCTACCTGTCAAGCTTGTTACACTTTGACTAAGTAAGCAGACATGGTAAACTTGCCCTCGTTGAGGGTTTCACACATCAGGAGGTTAAGCTATGGCAAGCACCGAGGAACGTGTGCGAGAGATTATCGTTGAACTTCTGGGCGTTGACGCCAGCAAAGTAACGCGGGACGCACGGTTCCGTGAGGACCTGGAAGCCGACTCGCTGGACCTGGTTGAGCTCATCATGGAATTTGAGCAGGCCTTCGGCGGCGAGATCTCCGACGAAGAGGCTCAAAAGATCGAGACGGTTGGACAGGCAATTGAGTACATCGAGACACGAATGCAACCCAAGTAGCCTTGGCAAGCTGTCATTAAAGCAACACACAGGGCTTTCTCAGCCCGTGTGTTGCTTTTTAGATCCCCTGTGAAAGCCCTCCCGGAAGAGCGCAGTTGCCTGAGTCACTGCCACCAGTGCCAGCCCGATAGAGAACATCACCAGCCCACGCCCGATCCCGATAGGTGCGCCATAATACCCCTCAAAACGCGAGCGTAACACGAGATAAGCCCACAGCCCAAGCCCGACAGCCAGTACGCTCAGGCCGATCAGCAAGCCACGTTTTACCCTGTCGGGAAGCACCCCGGAGAGCACCATTCCCGCCAGAGCCCCGATCAGGCTAACCGCAGCGACGATGAAACGTGTCCCGTACCCTTCAGACCACCATAGCTGAAGCACGTGGGGGTAGGGAGGCAACAGGACGAGGCCCGGCAGAAGGGCCAACATGCCTGCAATGATACGGCCCCACCGGTTTTTCATAAAGCCCGCGCCAAACGCCAGTGCCACCGCCGCCAGCGCCACCGCCAGACGTAATATTTCGGGGACCGGAGCCAGAGCGCCGGATCGTACCTCGGGTAGGAAGGTTGACCACTCCGCCAGATCAATGGCGTTCTGAGTCAGGGCAACCGTCGGATGCGGAATCCAGGCCGCCCATATGCCAGCCCAGCTAACCAGCAGAGCAACGATTGTGAGCAGATCCCCCCGCGAAAGCTGAACTCTCACGCCTGTTCCTTCTCCAGCCTGTCCAGCAGGCTGGTAATTTGCTGATCCTCAGTTTGCTGGAGCTTCACGAATTCCTCTATGAACTGGCTGCGACGCATCCGGAGGGACATAGGAGCGACGGCCCGCACATCCTGAACCGTCACCTCGGCCCGCCCATCGGCGGCGGCGTAGGCACGCGCCGCCTCAAAAAGCGTGAACTCGGCGCGATGCGAATGGATGCTCATCTCCTGAACCAGCCGCAGGCCGAGGTCCCGCGCCTCCTCAGATAGCCTGACGGTGGGTAGCAGGTCGCGGGCCGTCATGATGTCTTCCCGCGCCAGATAGGTCTCGTCCTCAAAGGCGCGGATGAACGCCCTGGGATTCTTGCGGAACCGGCACACCCGCTCGTAGACTTCTACCCGCTCCTGTGGATCAGTCAGTCCCTTCACCATCACGCGCAGGCCGAAGCGATCCAGTATCTGGGGACGCAGGCTCCCCTCCTCTGGATTCATGGAGCCGATCAGAACGAACCGCGAGCGGTAGGTCGCAGCCATCGGCCCGCGCCGCACCGTATAGCGGCCCTGGGCAGCCGCGTCAAGAATGGCATCTATGATCTCGTCGGCGAGAAGATTCACCTCATCCACGTAGAGCAGGTTTCGGTCAGCACGTGAAAGGATCCCCCTCTCCAGCCGGACACGATTCTGCTGGAGCGCGATTCGTTCGTTGATCCCCCCTACGACATCCTCCAGCCGGGCGTTCAGGGGAAGCTCGATCAGGCGAACCGGCTCCAGCCGTGTGATGCTCTCCCCGGCCTCCAGCTTGGCCGCACACTCGTCACAGACGCCATCCGGCCCCTCCGCCTCGTAGTCCTCCGGCATACACCCGTACACGCATGTACTGGTTTCGACATACGGCAAGAGGGAGCTTAACCCCCGGGCTGCAGTCGTCTTGCCTGTACCCCGGGGGCCGATCAGCAACACGCCACCCACGTTCGGGTTGATCACGGCCAGCAGAAGCGCCATGCGCATCTCAACCTGCCCGACCAGCGCCATGAAGGGATAAGGCAGATGCTCCGCCAGCCCCAGGTCCGGCCCCGGCTTTTCCAGAATGCGCTTGGCCGAGCGGCTCGCAAGCAGACGCATCAGCATCGAGGTGGGGGGCCGATCGTCGTCAACCGCCAGATGGGCAGGCAGAGGTTGCCGCTTCTCCCCCTGTTCGGGAGCGTCTTCCCCGCTCATGTCTTCAGCCGCTTCATCCCAATTGCCTTCCATCACATCTTCCCTGCAATCAATACCTCACAGCAACATGATTATAGCCTATCGTGGCGAAGGGCTGCCCCGCCTGCCTCCCCTGCGGCGGCCATATGGCCTGAGGGGCCTCAGTCCATGTCCGGACGTCGGTCAGAGATGCGCTTAAAGACGTCCGGGTCTTCCTCCAGCACATCAATCTCAGAATATGTCAATTCCGCGAAGGCAGGAGGCAGGGGAGCGCGGGCCGGGAGGTCTGGCTTCTCTGGAGCCGGGGGGATGTCCGTGCGCAGGGGTGGCCGCCTAGAGACACGCTTGCGGAGGATACGCGAGTCTCGGCTGAGCGTGCCAACCCACTCACCATCAACCTTATAAACTTCGTTGTCCTCTACCCATGCCACCCACGTACCAGTGAGATCCCAGATGTAATCGCCGACCTTCGTTGCCACCCAGTCACCATAGGTGTTCCAGATGTATTGATACTTTGGCGCGTTCTTTGATCTTTTCTTTGACTTTGGCATCCTGACCTCCGTATACTTATAGAATAAGGCTGTGTAAGGATAGCTCACGTTCGCAGGCGTAAGCCCCATCGCACCCTGACAACCTCGTCACCAGGGCTTACTCTGTTTTGTGAGGGCGTGCGAAGGCCTGCGCTTGCATTACCATAACATTTTGAGGCATGCCTGCTCATTTGTCGAGTCGTGCAGGGGAGAATACCCCGGAAGCGTCTAATGTCATCGCTCGCTTGTGACGGAATGCACTATTATCGGTCAACTAAGAGATTTATCATTGTTCTGGACCTTGTCTATCGTCAAAGGTTTGCCGAGAAATCTACCCCATCGCAGCCCCAACTCATCAGATAACTGGTTGTTGAAGGAAGGTCAAAGATGCCGCTTTTCACTCCTGGTCGTCGCTGGCAACCACCCTATCGTCCCTTTAAACGGGAACCATTAGGGCGTCGTCTTCTGGCAAGTGTGGAGCGGGCTGTCAAGGGTCCTCTCTTTGGTTGCCGTATGTGCGGCAACTGTCTGTTACAGGAAACTGCGTTTATCTGCCCCATGGAGTGCCCGAAAGGACTCCGTAATGGTCCCTGTGGAGGCTCAACGCCGGAGTATTGCTACGTAGACGAGACACGCCCCTGCATCTGGTACAAAATATACGAGCGCTCTTTTAAGATGGGGCGTGAGGAGATGCTTCTGGAAGTGCTCCCTCCGCTGGACTGGGAGAAAGTGGGGGGTGAGACGTGGGGAGACGTTGTCGCCCAGGTTCGCAAGATTGGAACTCGAAAGGTCTTTACCGAGCTGCTCTCGCGCGATCCGGTGCGGCGCACGCGCATGTGGGACGCGATCTTCCAACCAGTGCGCCAGCCTGACTGGTGGCAGGGAGACGCTGAATACCATCCCCCCGCTTATGAGGAGCCCATCTCCGAATTGGAGCGACGCCTGAGGCGCGGAGAATTCGTCGTAACAGCAGAAGTTGCGCCGCCGCTCAGCACA
>DRKO01000026.1 GCA_011051745.1 Chloroflexota bacterium
AGTTTCTCCGCCAGAATGCCGGTCGCCGGAGGCAGGCGAAAGAGCCTGATAAAGGCGGGGATGAGGTCGGGGAGGAGCAGATCGCCGAGGGCCTGCTCGATCCGGATCAACGTTGTTTCAGGCCCCAGGTCCGGCTTGATATCCAGCAGAGCGCGGGCCAGCTCAACGAGAGGCTGATCGGGGTGGTAGGTGCTCCCCCGACAGGGGACAAACGCGACCCGCACCCCTTCGCGCCGGGCCTGGGCGGCGACTTCGCGGGCCAGGCGGGATTTGCCAAGCCCGCTTTTTCCCTCGATAGCCAGCGCGGCCCCCTGCCCGTTGCGGGCCTCTTTGAGGCGGTTCAGGATAGCCTGACGCTCCGCTTCCCGGTTGATCAGGGGGGCACGTTCGGCGGATATGTGATCTGCGTCCATGCTGGCTGCACTCTGATCGCTTGTACTCATCGGGAGCCCGATTCGGTCACAGACCGGGCGAACACCTGCCTGCGGAAACCTCTCCTCCGGCCAGGAGGGGAGAGCTGCTTTATCGCACCTTCAATGTACCCGTACCCGTGTTTTTACGCAAATCTGACGCCGATTCCGTCTTTGCCCGATTCCGGGGATAACACCGCCTGTAACCCATCCTCCTGCCCGATCGCGGGGGCGAGAGAGCCCCTGTACGTCCGCCTTCTTTTGACGCCCCCCGTCTCCTGGGCTACAATTCAGCCAGCAAGAACCGCCCAAGGAGGAACAGGATGGATATCGGCCTCAGACGCTTAATCCTCGTCATTCTCTCGCTGGCCGCCGGTGTGGGTGGCCTGTTTCTGGTGCTCTTCTTTCTGAACGCGATCTACAACACTAACGTGACGCTGGCACGCTACGGCCCCACCTATGCGGTGCTGACGGCCCTGCCGCTGGCATTGCTGGCTGCGGTCTGGCTCGACTATTTTCTGGGGACCGGCCTTTTGCCGGAGAAGGGGAAGGAGTAGGCAGAGCCGCTCCGACTCGCCGGATAATAGAACCGGCCCCGGTTTTTGAGACTCCGGGGCCGGTTTCACTCTGGCCGCTCTACGGGCTCCGGGCTAAGAGGAACCCTTCTGTCGTCTCCCTCTGTAGAGGGAGAGAATGGCATCCAGTAGAGCCTGAGAGTTGATATCCTTCAGGATGTACCGGCTGATCCCGAGCTGATCGGCGATCATCTCCTCGTCTTCGTCGCGGTAGCTGGTCAGGATGATGATCAGGGGATGCTGCGGCTCCGAGGCCAGCGCCTGAATCAGGTCGAACCCCTGCCCGTCCACCCGCTTGGGCTCGATCAGCACAACGTCCGGCGAGAGCTTCCTGACCATCTCGCGGGCTTCGCGCACGTCACCGGCGCTTCCCAGCACCTCGACCTGGGGCATGCTGCCCAGCCGCCGCACCAGAGCGTGCCGCACCTTTGGATTTTCATCTACGATCAACAACCGAACAGGTTCCATAGCCAGCCGGACCTGATACTCCACAGAGACCTCAACGCAAACCCGATTTGTGTTGGAATTAAGCGGGGCGGGTGGGTTGTGCCCTATTTGTGGTCAGTATAGCTGTTGGGGGAGGGTCGGCTGTAGTGTCATTCTTCCCCCCGCCTTCTGACAAGTGTCACCGCGCGCGGTGCTGTCAGTCGGCCCGGAAAGTGACACTCCTCCTCCGGCCCGTATCGGCGTTGTTCGCGGCGGGGCGTGGCGATCAGGCGCTTCTCAACGGGGAACCCGCGTGTAGAAATCCTGCAGGGCCTGCAGAACCATCGGGTGGCGCACCAGCCCCAGATGATCGGTCCGGGGGACGATCAGCGTCTCGGCGCGGGGGAGTGTGCGGTAGAGAGTCAGGATGTCCTCCGGGTCGTTGAACTCGTCGCGATCCCCGCAGATGAGCAGGGTGGGGCACAGCACTCCCCGGAACGAGTCAGGCGGGGCGTCCCAGCCGACGGTGACCCCCGTTTCGGGGTCAAAGACGCGGCGCACCGGCTCCGGGCGCTGTTCGGGCGGGCCAAGCACGCGGAGCAGACGCTCTTCCGGCGGGGCGTGGTAATTCGTTCCGAGCAGGATCAGCGAGCTAAACAGTTCCGTCCGGCGGCGGGCGGCATAGAGGAGCACCGCCCCGCCCAGGCTGTACCCGATGCCGTGAACGGGCGTCCGCCCCAGCATGTAGATGAATTCGAGGATGTCATCCACCAGACGGGGCAGGTTTACGTCCGGGGCGGGGTTGGGCGTCTCGCCGTGACCTCGCAGATCGGGGGTGACGACGTTAAACCCCTCGTGCCTGACCACATGGGCCAGCCAGCCCATCATCAGGCTGCTGGCGGTGGCGGCGTGGAGCGTGACGACGGTCGGCCCCTCGCCACGCTCCGTATAGTGCATCTCCAGATCGTTGACTTTAATGGCTGGCAATCGTCTGTCTTCCCCCCGTCCGGTCAGGACTCCTCGTCCTGGATGTCCCCTTCAGGGTCGAAGATTTCGTCAATCTGGGCCAGCACCTCATCCGGCAATTCGATCTCCATCGCCCGCAGATTGCTTTCCAGCTGGGAGAGCTTCGTCGCGCCGGTGATCACGCTGCTGATCGCCTCCTGACGCAGCGCCCAGGCGAGGGCCAGTTCCGCCCGCGAGATGCCCAGCGAATCGGCAATCGGCTTGAGGCGGCGCACTTTCTCGATGCGTTCTTCCTTCAGCGTGGCGTTGCGCAGCCACTCGACCTGTGCCAGACGCGAGTCTTCGGGGATGCCGTCATCGTATTTGCCGGTCAACAGGCCGCTGGCAAGCGGGCTCCACACTACCAGCCCCATCCCCAGTTCTTTCGCCTTTGGCATGATGCTCTGCTCAAAGCGTCTCCGCGCCAGCAGGTTGTACTGCGGCTGCTCGACCTGCGGGGGGTGCAGATTGTACCTCTCCGCCAGATCGTGGGCCTGCTGAAGCTGCTCGGCGGACCAGACGCTCGTTCCCCAGTAAAGAATTTTCCCCTGATGGATCAGGTCGTCCATCGCCCGCATGGTTTCGAGCATCGGCGTTTCGGGGTCGAAGCGGTGGCAGAAGTAGATGTCGAGGTAGTCGGTCCCGATGCGCTGCAGGGACTTGTCAATTGATTCCATGATGTGCTTGCGAGAGAGACCCCGGTCGTTGATGTCATCGCTCATCGGCCAGAAGACCTTTGATGAGATGACCAGCGTGTGGCGGGGGAACTCGGAGAGGACTTCACCCATCATCTTCTCCGACTCGCCCCGCGCGTAGATGTCGGCGATGTCGAAGAAGTTAATGCCGCTTTCGTAGGCCTTCACGATGATCTCGCGGGCGGTCTGCTTGTCCTTGATGCTACCTCCAAAGGTCAGCCAGCCGCCCAGACTCAACTCGCTGACCTTCACCCCGCACTCGCCCAAACGACGGTACTTCATAAGCTGATTCTCTCCTTCTGTAGAGTTAAAGAGGGGATACACTCTGGCGTTAAGGGATTATACCACGTGCCTGACGGTCCATCCGTCCGGGCGTTCTGACAGGTGCGGGGGCGAGCCGTCAGGTTGCAGAGCAGCGCCAGAAGTGTGTAAGCTAGACGCACACTGAGTCCCTGACGGCCCGCCAGCTATCACATCTCCAGGAGAGAGAACATGAACCAGCAGTATCCTGTCACCACCATTCTTCTATTGCTCGTTGCCGCCTGGATCACCCAGTTGATGTTTTCATTTCTCCAGCTCAGGCGGTTCTACAAGCGTCTGAACGTCCTCAAGAGGGAGGGAGCGCGCGCCGCGATCGGCTTCTCAGGCTCCAACCTGAAGACAAAAGTCTATGCCGTGCTCGTGGTGGACGAGGAGGAGAACATCGTTCGGGCGGAGAAGTTGAGCGGCATCACGGTGTTTGCCAGCCTCAAGCCGGTTGAAGAATTGATAGGCCGTCCTCTGGGGGTGCTCGACAGAGACGAGCCGCTTCCGGGAATCCGGCGCAAGGCGTGGGATGCGTTCCGGCAGGCCAAAAAGTTCCTCGATGAGGAAAAGGAGAAGAGAGCCGGGGCGGCGGAGGAAGAACCTGAGGAGCCGGAACCCGCTGAGGAGATGTGAAACTCACGCTCCGCCCCGTCTTCTTGGGTTCACATCTGTGAAAGTCCGGCACAAATAGCACCTTTTGATGCTATCTTATTTAAGACAAGAGTGTTCCTCCTTACAAAGTGTCATCCCGCCCCTGTATTGTAACTAAGCACCCTACAACTGATCGGATTCTCTTAAAGAGTGGCGTAACCGGTATCCGTGCTGGATCAGGTTGCAGGCATCGGGAGTACGCGGAAGGCGAGACGCTACTCCGCATCTGTGCAGCGATGAGTGAAGCTCCTCTTACGAACGAAGCAGAAGGAGGTGTCCCCCGCGCAAATGCTACTGAATCAGACTGCAGGTGGATTCAACAAACGTACTTCATTCAAGGAGGTAAGGTAGAGCCATGCAAGCCTTAGCTACAGCCGCCGAGTGGTTCATCGGCCTGTTCCAGCAGGGCGGTGAAGTTTTCACCAGCCTCGTAGTCGGCATCGTTCCTCTGCTGGTCGTGCTGATGACCGCCGTCAACGCGCTGATCTATCTCGTCGGGCCGGAACGTATTGACAAGGTCGCCGAGTGGGCAGCCCGCGACGGGATCATTTACTATCCTGTGCGGTACGTCATCCTGCCCTTCCTGTCCGTTTTCTTCCTCACAAACCCGATGGCTTATACGATGGGACGCTTCCTGCCGGAGAAGTATAAGCCAGCCTTCTACGATGCTGCTGTCTCCTACGTGCATCCGCCACTTGGGCTCTTCCCGCACATCAACCCCGGCGAGATATTCGTCTGGGCGGGAATTGCCGCGGGGATCGAGACTCTGGGCCTGGGCCTGGGCGATCTGGCGATTCGCTACGCTCTGGTTGGCCTGGTGGTCATCTTCATCCGTGGCATCGTGACCGAGCGGATCACGGCCATCATGTGGGATAGCGTCGAGCATCCCGAAGAAGCATAACGAGAGCAGGAGTCGAACCATGCAGGCAATTTCCAAGTTCCTTGAGCGCATTGGTCGCGCTGTCGGCGTTGTCGTCGGGGCGCTGTATCAGGCCGGTCGTGAGTCCATTGACCAGATCATCACCAACATCCTGCCCTTCATGGCGTTCATCTCCATGGTGATCGGGATCATTCTCAAGACCGGTATCGGTGATCTCATCGCGAATACCCTCTCGCCTCTCGCGTCCTCGGTTGTTGGTTTGATCATCCTCTCGCTGATCGTCGGCTTCCCCGTGCTCTCCCCCCTGCTGGGGCCGGGCGCCGTCATTGCGCAGATCATCGGGACGCTGCTGGGCGTCGAGATCGGGCGCGGCAATATTCCTCCTCAGTATTCTCTGCCCGCTCTCTTTGCCATCAACCCTCAGGTGGGTTGCGACTTCATCCCTGTCGGTCTGGCGCTGGGCGAGGCCGAACCGGCAACGGTTGAGGTGGGCGTCCCTGCCGTACTCTTCTCGCGATTTGCAACTGGCCCGCTGGCCGTTGTGATCGCGTGGCTCGCTAGCTTTGGGCTCTACACGCAGTAGCGAGCCTGTGTGAGGGGGGGAACCGACCGGTTTCCCCCTCATGCTTGCTATGATCTATATTTTCGTGATAATGAAAGAAGAGCATGATCGGCACAGGCCCGGCAGGGCTTAAGAGATTCCAGAGAGGTGATCAATGTCCGAGGAAAAGAAATACCGCAAGGTCAAAATTGTCAAAGGCCCCCGGGGATGGGGCGGCCCTCTGATCATTGAGCCAAAACCCGGCAGGGATTTGATCTACTCGGTCACTGGCGGGGGGATTCATCCGATTGCCCAGAAGATCGCAGATCTGACGGGCGGCACAGCGTTTGACGGCTTCCGGTCAAAGGCGGACTTCGACAAGATCGCCTGCGCCGTCATTGACTGTGGCGGCACGGCCCGCGTCGGCGTCTACCCCATGAAGAAAGTGCCAACTGTGGATATATATCCCACCCGGCCAGCAGGCCCTCTCTTCCGGTTCATCACGGAGGATCTCTTTGTCTCTGGTGTAGGCGAGGACCAGATCATCCCGCTAGAGGATGACGAGTGATCAGGAATCAGCCACATTAATAAAATAACCGTCTGAGGTGAGGGGGCCTTAAACGCATCAGTTGCAGGCCCTCTCTTCTCTTGTCTGGCAGGTGTTCATCTGGAGACTGTGGGAAGGCAACATGTCGGACGATAAGCTCAAATACGAGATGAAGGTAACCAGCATCGGCCCGCTGGTCAAGGAGTTTGTGGACGCCGGTATCCTCGTCTTTTTCGGGCCGGAGATTCCGGAGGAACTGGTCGAGTTCTCGATTGTCCACGAGCATGGCCCCCTTCGGAGTGAGGTTGCGCCCGGTGACCTGATCCTGATAGACGACGAACCCTTCGAGGTGCTGGCCGTCGGAG
>DRKO01000027.1 GCA_011051745.1 Chloroflexota bacterium
AAGGGACTCCGCAATGGTCCCTGTGGAGGCTCAACGCCGGAGTATTGCTACGTAGACGAGACACGCCCCTGCATCTGGTACAAAATATACGAGCGCTCTTTTAAGATGGGGCGCGAGGAGATGCTTCTGGAAGTGCTCCCTCCGCTGGACTGGGAGAAAGTGGGGGGCGAGACGTGGGGAGACGTTGTCACTCAGGTTCGCAAGATCGGAACTCGAAAGGTCTTTACCGAGCTGCTCTCGCGCGATCCGATGCGGCGCACACGCATGTGGGACGCGATCTTCCGACCAGTACGCCAGCCTGACTGGTGGCAGGGAGACGCTGAATACCATCCCCCCGCTTATGAGGAGCCCATCTCCGAATTGGAGCGACGCCTGAGGCGCGGAGAATTCGTCGTAACAGCAGAAGTTGCGCCGCCGCTCAGCACAGCGACAGGGAAGCTAACCCGCAACATTGAGATGGTCAAGCCCTATGTGGCAGCGATCAACTTCACCGATAGCCCCTCGGCCACACCCCGCATGTCGAGCCTGGCCTGCAGTCGCATCGCGCTTGATCACGACGCGGAGCCCGTCCTGCAGATCGCAGCCCGCGACCGCACCCGCACTGGCCTTCAGGCAGAGGTGATCGGAGCCAGCGCTCTGGGAATCCGAAACGTGTTGTGCCTCTCTGGCGATAACCCCCGGCTGGGGCCCGCCCCCCGCAGCCGTATGGACATCGTGGACATTGACTCCGTCCAGATGCTGTGGATCCTGCGGCGCATGCGCGACGAAGGCATCTACCTTGACGGACGCAAGATCAAATATCCTCCCAAGCTGTTCCTGGGCGCAGCGGCGGCCCCCTTCGCTTCCAAGCCGGAGTTTCAGGCCCTGCGCGAACAGAAGAAGGTGAACGCCGGGGCCCAGTTCTTCCAGACCAACCTGGTTTACGACCCCGACGGGCTGGAGGTCTGGCTCAACGAACTGGCGAAGCGCGACGTGCTGGGCAAGGTTTACATCCTGATCGGCATCACGCCGCTTAAGAGCCTCAAGATGGCCCAGTACATGCACTATCAGGTTCCGGGCGTATTCATCCCCGATCACCTGATGAAGCGGATGGAAAACGCCGGCGACGGAGCAGCCGAAGAAGGCCTGACGATCGCTCTCGAGTTAATAGAGGCTATCAGGGACAAGGAAGGGGTCAACGGGATTCACCTGATGGCGGTCGGCTGGGAGGAGATCGTCCCCCGTATTGTCACAGAAGCCGGACTGCTGCCGTCGGACTTCGTCCCGCCGGGTGAGCAAGAAGTCCCGGAAATGACGGCAGGGAAGTAATCGCTAACTGCCCCTACGATTCACTGGAAGCCATGGCATCTTCTCGCCATGGCTTCTTTTGCTATCCCCGGCCCTTGACCTGTGGCGGAAAATAGTGTACCCGTACCGGAGATTTGCCGTTTTATCACATAACAGAATGTTTTTTGATTTCCTTGAGCGGGTGGCTGCCCCGCTCCCATGAACGATCGGAGATTACGTATGCCCCGTCTGAAGATGATATTGAACCCCGCCGCCGATCACGGACATGCAAGAGCCCTCCGTCCCGATCTGCAGACACAGGCAGAGGAGCAGGCCAGACTCAGGAAACAGAACGGGCCAGCCTATGAACTGGATTGGGTGGAGACCAGCGCCCCCGGCCATGCGATCGAACTGGCCCGGAGAGCTGCCGAAGAAGGATTTGAAATCGTCGTGGCCGCGGGCGGCGACGGGACAGTCCACGAGGTCGTCAACGGCCTGATGCAGGTTGGTGCCGCTCGAAGGCCGCTGCTGGGGGTGATCCCGATCGGCTCCGGGAATGACTTCGCCTACAATCTGGGGATACCACATAACCCGATCAAAGCTTTGGGCTGCCTGTTTGATCCGCGAAGCCGTTCGGTTGACGCCGGTTTTATCAAGTCGGATACGGGGCGGGAGGCATACTGGGATAACACGGTCGGGATCGGGTTCAGCGGAGCCGTCAACATCGCCACGCGACGCCTCGAACGCTGGCGGGGCTTCACGATGTACCTTATTGCCGTGCTGCAAACGATCCTCTTTCGCCCGCCTCACCTTCGGGCACGTCTGGAGATAGACGGCGATCCTCCGTTTGAAGAAGCGATCAGTATGCTCAGCCTCTGCAATGGGCCACGCGAAGGAGGGGGATTTGCCGTTGCCCCTGAGGCCCGGATGGATGACGGTTTGCTGACTTATACCATTATGCGCAAGATGGGACGTCTGAACATGCTGCGCTTTCTGCCGATTGTGATGAACGGCAAGCACCTGCGGTTCACCCGCTTCTTTAAGAGCGGCACAGCACGGCGGATCCATGTCAAGACCGACGAGACGATGGCAATCCACACCGACGGCGAGGTATTCGGCCCCTGGGAAGCGGGCATCCGGGAGGTGGAGGTGAGTATCATCCCCGCCGCGCTTCGGGTTCTATGCGGCGGACAGGGCGACTGATCGCAGCCCGCGCAGGCCGGGGCCACCCGACGTATAATAGAAAGGCGTGAGAAAAAACTCTGGAATGGTGTAGCTGTTACCATGTTGACATTGGCCCGTGCGCTGGTAGATTACGACCTCGACCTGTTATACGTGATCGCCGCCCAGTGGGACATAGACCTTGTATCCACCGAACGAACCGGCATAGCGGAGGAACTCGCAGCCGCGATCCTCACCGCCGAATCCATCAACAGAACCTGGGAACGCCTCGGCAGTGACGAGCGGGAGGCGCTCTATGATCTGCTTGCTAACGAAGGGCGCCGACCGCTCTCCTACTTCGTGCGACGCTACGGCGAGCTTCGCCCGATGGGGCCTGCCCGCCGCGAGCGTGAGCGTCCCTGGGTGAACCCCGTCAGTATCACCGAGGCGCTCTACTACCGGGGCCTGATCATCCGCGCCTTTGAGCAAACGCCGGCCGGAGCGCAGGAGTACATTGCCATTCCCACAGACCTGCAATCCCTGCTTCCCCAGCCGGAGGCGGACTTTGCAGCCAGAACACCGGGATACCCCGTCGCGCCTCCCCGTCGGTTGAAGGGAGGACAGACCGTTGCACCGGACGATATGGCGACGTTGCTAGCCTACCTCCTGCTCCGTGAGACAAACGCCCGTACCTGGCTCTCGACCGCGCCCATTGAGGAGATAGATCGCCATCTGCGCCGCCGGAATAGACCTGCCTACCGTGCCCTCCTGACTCAACTGGCCTACGAGTTGCAACTCCTTGAAGATGAGGAAATAGTGGGGCATACGGTGACGCGAGTCAATAAAGAGGTCGCGCGTCCCTGGCTGGAAGCCCCCCGGCAACACCAGCTTCGCTCTCTTGCGGAGACATGGCTAAGATCGACTTCCTGGAATGATCTGGCTTACACCCCCGGCCTTGAAGCCGACGAATGGCCGAACGAGCCGCGTCTGGCCCGTGAGGTTGTCGTCGAGGCTTTGCGGGATGTCCCGCCGGAGATATGGTGGAGCCTTGACGGGTTCATCGAGCACATCAAGCAGACCAACCCGGACTTCCAGCGGCCCGGCGGGGACTACGCGGCCTGGTATCTCCGCGACGCATACACGGGCGAGATTCTGCACGGTTTCCTCTACTGGGATTACATCGAAGGAGCGCAGATCCGTTTCATCATCGAGGGGCCTATGCGCTGGCTGGGGCTGGTATGCGCCACAAGAGGAGCTTTTATGCTGACTCCTCTGGGGCTGGCAATCCTCGGACAGGCAGAGTGGCCCTCATCCCCCGATCCGGAAGCCACAATCCGGGTAGACTCGCAGGGAGTGATCAGCGTCCCGGCAGCCCTGAGCCGCTACAAGCGAACACAGATCTCCCGCTTTACTGCCTGGATGTCTCCACCAGAGATAAGCCCCGACCCTGAGGAAGAGATCGAGGGAGCATATCTCTACCGCCTGACCCCGCAGGCCATCGCGAGGGCAACCGGGCAGGGGATCAGGCTGGATACGCACATCATTCCCTTCCTGCAACGCCTCTCCGGCCACGAACTGCCGCCCAACGTCCTGCAAATGTT
Organism: Chloroflexota bacterium; assembly: GCA_011051745.1. GTDB lineage: Bacteria > Chloroflexota > Anaerolineae > Aggregatilineales > UBA3940 > DRKO01. The sequence goes on from DRKO01000027.1 coordinate 4,029, forward strand.
GAAGGCCTGGCAGAAGAATCCGGATGAGGTGGTTGTTCAGGATGTCGTTATTGTGAGAGCTAAAGACCTCGGCGTCTACGAGCGATTGCGGAAGAACGAGCGCGTAAGCCGGTGGTTTGGTCCACAGGTGGGGCCGAACAGCCACGCCGTTATGCGCAAAGACCTGCCGGCGCTGCTCAACGCGCTCCGGGAGATGGGGATCCTCCCCCACTTCGAGGGGCACGAGAAAGATGACTGGCCTTAGGATGAGACCCCGCGCTAACGACCTGTCACCGTTCCCAAGCCTGCTTGGCAAAAGGTTCATCGGCGCCCTGCTGGTAGCGCTGGCAGTGGGCTGTACATCAGGGGCCGGGCAGGCGACCCAG
>DRKO01000028.1 GCA_011051745.1 Chloroflexota bacterium
CGAAATGGCGAAAAAGCACGCGCAGGCCATCGGCGCGGGGCACAGCTTCATCATCTTTCTGGGGGAGGGGTTCTTCCCCGTCAACGTGCTGAACGCGGTGAAGGCCGTGCCGGAGGTGTGCCGCATCTTCTGCGCGACGGCCAACCCGACTCAGGTGATCGTGGCTGAGACGGAGCAGGGCCGGGGCATCCTCGGCGTGGTGGATGGCTTCCCGCCGAAGGGGATTGAGGGTGAGGAAGACATCGCCCACCGGAAGGACTTTCTGCGGAAGATCGGCTACAAGCTGGGGTGACGGCACCGTTAGCGCTACCGGTTGCCAGCCGCCAATCGTCAACCGCTTCTTAAACAGGAGACTCTATGCTGTCGGACGAGTGCATCTTCTGCCAGATCATCAGAGGGGAGCGCCCTTCCCGGAAGGTGTATGAGACGGAGACGATCTACGCCTTCCATGACATCAACCCGCAGGCCCCGACGCACATCCTGATCGTGCCCAAAAAGCACATCGCACGGCTGGCCGACATCACGCCGGAGGATGCCCCCCTGCTGGGCGAGATGATGGTGGCCGCCAAAACGATCGCCGAGCAGGAGGGGGTGAGCAGCGGCTTCCGGCTGGTGATAAACAGCGGTCGGGAGGCCGGGCAGAGCGTGTTTCACGTCCATCTGCACCTGCTGGGCGGTCGCCGGATGCGCTGGCCGCCGGGGTAAGAGAAGAGGAGCCCTCCGGCTGACTCCGGGCGCGGGATGGTGACCGGCTCCCGATCCGGACGCCCGCCGAAGCAAAATATCCGATGGAAGCTATCACGGGAGAGAGACAATGAAAGTCAAGTATCGCATGACGCCCAACCCCATCACGGCCACGCCTGAGACGACCCACCGCGAGGCGGTTGACCTGCTGCGCCAGTATAACATCCGCCGCCTGCCGATTCTGGACAGAGAAGGGCGGCTGGTGGGGATCGTCGTGGCCGAGGACCTCTACAGCGCCCAGCCTTCCCCGGCAACGACGCTCAGCATCTACGAGATTTATACCCTGCTGGACAAGCTGACGCTCGCCCAGATTATGACGACGCCCGTCTATGCGGTGGACGAGGACTGCGGGCTGGCCTCGGCGGCGCACTTCATGGCGGAGAAGAAGATCAGTTGCCTGCCCGTGATGCGGGGCGAGGAACTGGTCGGCATCATCACCGAGACGGACATCTTCAAGGCGTTTGTCGAGGTGCTGGGCGGCGGCGAGCCGGGCCTGCGGGTGGATCTGCGCGTCGCCGACCGGGTGGGAATGCTGGCGGAGATCACACGGGCCTTTGCCGACTCGAAGAGCAACATCGTCTCGCTGACGACTTTCGGGAGCGACGTGGAGGGCCTGCGGCTGATCAGCATCAAGGAGCGGGGCGCGGACGTGGACGAGATACGGGAGGCGCTCTCGAAGATCGAGGGCGTCGAAATCCTCGAAATCCGGCCCAGCGGGCAGGATCAACTGCTGACCTTCGGGAAAGAGAAGTAGCGGCGCTGTTCCCCTGCCCGGCGGGGGAGGCTATGGATGACCGCCCGGCCCTTTCACTCAGTGGGCGGGCGGTTTTCGCTTTCGTCCGTCTGCCGCTATACTCTGTATGGTTCTCTGTGAGACTCTGAATCGGAGACAGAAGGGGAGAGATGCAGATCAAAGAGAAACTGGCCGCCGATCTCAAAGACGCAATGCGGAGCGGCGATGCAGTGCGCAGGCGCGTGATCCGGGGCGTGATGACCGCCATCCGGGAGAGCGAGCAGCGTAAGCGCGAGGAACTGGTTAAGAAGGCCCTGAAGAAGCATGGCGTCACCCGCCCGTCCGATGAGAAAGACGAGGCGGCGCTGGCCGCCTATCAGAAGGCGGTCGAGGCCGCGCTGGAGGCGGAAAAGGTCGAGGCGAACAGTGCCCTCGACGATGCGGAGGTGCTGGCGATCATCCAGAAGCTGGTCAAGCAGCGGCAGGACTCCATCGAAGAGGCCCGCCGGGGCGGACGAGAGGACATCGTCGCCGCCGAGCAGGAGGAGCTGGAGGTTCTTCAGTCCTACCTGCCGGAGCAGCTCACGCGGGAGGAGATCGAGGCCGAGGCGCGGGCTGTGATCGAGCAGGTGGGCGCAAGCGGCCCGCGCGACATGGGGAAGGTGATGGGGCCGCTGATGGGCCGCCTGAAAGGCCGCGCCGATGGCAAGCTGGTTAGCGAGGTGGTTCGCTCGCTGCTCTCAGAGTAGAGCGCGGCGGGGTATGGACGACGGATGATGAGCGTTCAGTCGCCCGATCATAGCAATCACGAAGCCGGGGAGCGCAGGCCTGTGAAGAAATTCTGGGAGAGGCTGCGCTTTGTCCTGATCTCGCTGCTGTTTGTGGCCGGAACGACGGCGATCCTGCTTTTCCCGATTCTGCCCTCCCGCCGGCTGTACAACCTGAAACTGGGCGACATCGTCCCGGAGGACATCCGCGCCACGACGCAGGTTAGCTACGTCAGCCAGATCGAGACGGAGGCCGCGCGTGAAGCGGCTGCCGCCTCCGTCGGGGATGTCTACGACCCGCCCGATCCGCGCATCGGTCGCCAGCAGGTGCGCAAGGCGCGCCAGATTATGGACTTCATCGCCACCGTGCGGGCCGACCCTTACGCGGATGAAGACCTGAAGATCAGTTATCTTGAGCGGATCACCGATCTGGACCTGCCCCCGGAGATGGAAACCGACCTGATCACCATCACCGACAGCCAGTTTGAACAGGTCAGCCAGGAGGTTGTCCGGCTGGTCGAGGACGCGATGAGCGGCGAGGTGAAAGAAGGGCAGGAGGAGCAGGTCCGCAGCCAGCTTGAGCTGCGCGTCAGCACCGATCTGCCGGAGGTGTTGATCCCGCTCACCGTCTCGGTAGCGCACGATCTGGTGGTTGCAAACCGCACCCTGAACGTCGAAGCGACCGAGCGGGCCCGGCAGGAGGCGGCGGAGGCGGTCCGGGAGGTGCGCTATACGTTCCAGCCCGGCGAGGTCGTGATCCGCGCCGGGGAGCGGGTGGACGAGCAGGCGCTGGAGGCGCTGGTCGCGCTGGGGCTGGCCTCCGAGCGGAGGACATGGCAGGATGCCGCCAGCGCCCTGTTGATCAGCCTGCTGGCTCTGGCGACGCTGGTTGTCTATCTGGTGGCCTTTAACCCTCCCTGGGCCAGCAGGCCGGGCTATCTGCTGATCATCGTGGTGCTTTTCCTGCTTTTCCTGCTGGTCGGGCAGATCATGTTGCCCGGTCGCCAGCTTATCGCTTACTTATTCCCGGCGGCGGCGCTGGGGCTGGCCCTCAACGCTCTGGTGGGGGTCGAATTCGCCTCGCTTGTTGCGGTGCTGCTGGCGCTGTTCGCCGGATTCCTGGCCGATGGCTCTTTTGAGATCGCGGTTTTTGCGACCCTCAGCAGTCTGCTGGCAACCGGCAGCCTGCGCCGGGGAGGGCGGTTGAACGCCTTCTTTCTGGCGGGCATCTTTGCCGCGCTGGGCGGGATGGCGGTGCTGTTGATCTTCCGCCTGCCCAATCAGCCGGAATCGTTTGATCTGGCGCAGCTTCTCTCAGCGGCGTTGATCAACGGCCTGCTTTCGGCGGGGGCGGCGCTGGTGATCCTGTTCGTCGTTGGGAGCGTCACCAGCCTGACGACCAGCCTCCAGCTACTCGATCTGGCACGGCCCGATCATCCGCTCCAGCGTTTGCTCCAGCAGCAGGCCCTCGGCACGTACCATCACACGCTCTCGGTCGCCAATCTGGTTGAGGCCGCCGCCGATGCCATCGGCGCGGATAGCCTGCTGGCCCGCGTCGGGACGCTTTACCACGATGTCGGCAAGACGGCCAACCCCGGCTTCTTCATCGAGAACCGGACGGAGGGCAGCGAAGACCCGCACCGGAACCTCAGCCCGGAGGAGAGCGCGGCCATTATCAAGGCGCACGTTGCCGATGGGCTGAAGCTGGCGCGTAAGTATCGGTTGCCCCCTCAGGTGACGGCGTTCATCTCCGAGCATCACGGCACGATGCCGATCCTCTACTTCCTGAACAAGGCCCGTGAGGAGGCCGCCGCCAGCGGGGAAGAGGTGGACCTGAGCCGCTTCTGCTATGACGGCCCGATCCCCCAGAGCCGGGAAACGGCGATCCTGATGCTGGCCGACGGATGCGAGAGCGCCGTCCGCGCCAACCGCCCGACCAGCGAAGAGGAAATCGAAGAGATCGTCACGCGCATCATCCAGCAACGGCTTGACCTGCACCAGCTCGACGATTCGGGACTGACGCTGACCGACATCAAGGTGATCAAGGATGCCTTCGTGCGCACGCTCAGGGGGATGTACCACCCCCGGATTAAGTATCCGGGCGACAAAAAAGGCGCTGAGGCGCTGCCGCCCGGCCTCTCCGACGCGGCGGCCCGGCTGCCCGCCGCCTCCGCCACCCCGACAATCCCCACGCCGGTCGAGGCGGAACACGCCCCGGACGGCACAACCGATGAGACCAGACCGGGCAGGAGAGTGAAGCGCCCATGAACGAGCCGGGCGAGTACGCCGTCCATGTCGTGATCGAAGGGCTGTATCAGGTGGACGAGGAGGCCCTCCGGGAGGCGTCCCGGCAGGCGTTGAGCGTCGCCGGGGCCGCGCCACCGCTGGGGCTGACGGTGACGATCACCAGCGAGGAGGCGGTGCACGAGTTGAACCGCCGGTACGCCGGGATCGACTCGACCACCGACGTGCTGGCATTCGGGGCGGAGGATGAGCCCTATCTTGTGGACCCGGACGAGCCGCCCTATCTGGGCGATGTGATCATCGCCTATCCGGTGGCCGAGAAGCAGGCCGCCGAGATGGGCCATCCGACGCTTACCGAGTTGCAGGTGCTCGCCATTCACGGCACGCTGCACCTTCTGGGCTACGATCATGCCACGCCTGACCAGCAGGCCGAGATGAAGACGCTGGAGGCGGCGGCGATGGAAAGGCTCCGCGCAACGGGGGCATGATGACGGCCTCACCCTCTCCGCCGGTGAAACGCAGCCTCAGCCGGGCGGATAGCTTCCGGCACGCCTTTGCCGGATGGTGGTATGTGCTCCGCACCCAGCGCAACGCCTGGATTCACAGTGCCTTCACGCTGGCGGTGGTGGGCGTCGGGCTGTGGCTGGGCCTGCGGCCTGTGGAGTGGGCGATTCTTGTTCTGGCGATGGGGCTGGTCTGGACGGCGGAACTGATCAACACGGCGCTGGAGGCGGCGATAGACCTCGCCAGCCCGGAGATTCACCCGCTGGCGAAGGTCGGGAAGGACGTGGCGGCGGCGGCGGTGCTGGGGGGAGCCGTCACGGCGGTGATCGTGGGGTTGCTGATTCTGGGGCCGCCGCTTTTCTCCAGGCTGTGGCCGTTCGTAACGGTTCTGTCAGGCCGGTAATGAACTTTTCCCCGAATCTATCCTATAATGGTAGTGTGCCTGCCGTGGCTGACGCTTTCGTCAGGCCTCCTGCTCCCCTGACGAACCAGAGGCATCGGTGATGAGCGAAAAGACATTTGGCGAGTGGTTGAGCGGCCTCGACCTCGACTTCTGGGGAACGGCCCGGCATAAGGTAACGCCCGCTCAGTTTTTCGAGCGCTGGCAGTCGGGTGAAGATGTCGTGTTGCTGGACATCCGATCACACGAGGAGGCTCAGTACATGGCGCTACCCTTCGCCCTGCACATCCCGATTGACGAGCTTCCGCAACGCCGGGGCGAAATCCCCCGCGATAAGCTGGTGGCGACGTTCTGCTCTGCAGGGGTGCGGGCCTCCATAGCCTACGCTTACCTGCAATTGCAGGGGCTGGAGAACGTCCGTATTTTTGCCGGTGGTTACCCTGACCTGATGGAGGAACTCAAGGCGAGCAAGGTGCGCAAATTGCTGAAAGAGACACCGTGACGGCAGGTTCTATCCGGTTCCTCCTCTTTTGCCTTTGTCTTCTCCGCGCCGGGGATGGGCGGGGTACAACTTTACGTCCCCGTCCTGTACTGGCCGGGGCTGCTGGCTACGAGGCTCAAACCCCGGACGCTCAAGGGGGTGCTTTCGAGCGTCGCCGGGTTGATGCCGGTGGAAGATGTCATCCTGACGGGCTAGAGGGGCTTTACTCTAAAGCGGCGGACAGTAGACAGGGGAAAGCACGATGCGGGTGTTTGTCACCGGGGCGACCGGTCTGGTGGGCCGGGCGCTGGTTCCAGAACTGATCCGGCACGGGCACGATGTGGTAGGGCTGGCGCGGACGATAGCCAGCCGCTCAATGTTGCACGCTATGCGGGCCGTTGCCTGCTCTGGACAGGGCGCGGATGTCGAGCTTCTGAGCGATGCCCTTTCCGGGGTCCATGCGATCGTTCATCTGGCGACGGGTATTCCGGCGAATGAGGCGGCGGTCGAGGATGAGTGGCCCCGCAAGCGCGAGGTCATCGTCGGGATGCTGGCAAACCTGCTGGAGGCCAGCGAGCGAAGCGGCGTGCGGACGGTGATCTTCCCCGGCTTTTACGGGGTCTACGGCGACCACGGGGATGAGTGGGTCACCGAGGAGACTCCCCTCGCGCCGGATAAGGCTTCGCGACCTTTCGCCGAGGCCGAGGAGCTGTTGCTCAGGTCAACGGAGGCGCGGCGCTCCATCGGCGTGATCCTGCGTCTGGGAATGGTCTACGCGGCGGACGCGCTCCACACGCGGGGGCTGCTCTACGGGCTGCGACGGGGCCAGATCGCGATCCGGGGGGATGGGCGGATGTACTGGCCGCAGCTCCACGTTGAGGACGCGGCGCAGGCGATCCGGCTGGCGCTGGAGCGCTCCCCGGCGGGGGAGATATTCAACATCTGCGATAATGAACCGGTCCGGCAGTCCGAGCTTTACCGCCACCTGGCGGCCTGGGCGGGCGGGCCACCGCTCCCCTCCGATACCGGCCCGCTGAGCCCTTATCTGGGCAGCCTGAACCTCTCTTCGCTGAGCCTCTCGGTTCGGATGAGCAATCGCAAGGCCAAGGCGAAGCTGGGCTTTAAGCCCCGCTACCCGACCTATCGCGAGGGCTACCGCGCCATCATCGAGGAGTGGAAGCGGGAGGGGACCGACTGATAGCCGGGCCGTTCGCCGTCCGGCGCTAACGGACTTCGCCCGTCTCAAGGCTGGCGACGAGCGTCTCGTACAGGGGGGCCAGACGGGACTCCCAGTCGTCGGGGTCTTCTCCCCCGTGCCCGATGATAAGAAGGGCGCGATCCGGCAGCCCGATCACGGCGATCAGAAGCGGCTCATCGTAAATGGCGTTGATGCCCTGAGCCAGCCATGCCGTCTGCCCGCCCCGCGTCTCCAGTGAGCGGGGCGGTTCGTATTCCCCGTCTTCACGGGCCGCCTCCAGCAGCCTGCCGAGCAGTTCATCGCCCCCCGTGCCGGGGACGTATTCCAGATTCCACTCGTCGGCGCTGGTTTCATCCAGCACGTTGATCTCGATCCAGCCGTCGCCCTCACGCTCGCGCAGATCGAGCTTGCCCTCGTTTACCAGCAGGGGTTCCCACTCCGGCGGGAGGGCGAGCCGCACCCCCAGGGCCGGACTGTTGTAGGCCACCCAGCCGGGCGGGAGATCGGGGGTGGGGGAGGCCGTCGGGGCAGGGAGGGAGTCCGCCTCATCTCCGGGATCGGGCGCGGGCGTGGCCTGCCCGGAGGGGCTTTCGGCTTCCTCGCCGCTGGCCGGTGAAGGTGCGCCGGATGCCCCCGGCAGGTTGCAGGCCTGGGCCAGTCCGGCCAGACATACGAGGCCGAGCACTGCGATCAGGTGTTTTGGATGACGACTCATAGGGCAGATTATAGCGTCACTCGCCGCCGACCCGGAGGTAATCCCGTAGCTCAGACGGGCCGACCAGCCCGATCACCAGATGGTAGAGCGCGAACAACTCCAGACCGAAGGGCAGGTATCCGCCGTAGCCGAGGATCGGCATCTCGAAGATGTGGAGGAAGTCCACAAAGGGGACATGGTACACCCATTTGGGATAGGCGAAGTAGTTCCAGAACTCCCAGAAGAAGCCGCATACCAGCGCCCCCAATGCCATCGCCAGAACGGGCCGCCAGTTGCCCCCGGCGGTGTATTCCAGCAGAGAGCGGTGGCCGAGCCAGACGTTGATCGGCATGATGATGCAGTAGAGCGATATCCAGATGAAGGGGAAGAAGTAGCGCGGCCAGATGAGCATCAGGGCCAGCATCGCCCAGCCAGCGACGAAGAAAACGGCTGCCGTGCCGCGCGTCGGCCTGACGACGGGGCCACGCGGCAACCGCCGGAGCCACCCCGTGCTGCTGAGCAATTCCGCCGTTCCGAACACAGCCGGTATCACGGTCGAGAAGCTGAGCGAGGCGAGCAGGAAGTAGGCCAGATCGGAGAAATACTCCCGTCCGACGTATTCCCAGTTGCGGGTGCGGAGGTTGATCGCCTCGAAGAGCCACCAGATGGGGGCCGAGACGAGGAAGAGACCCGCAAAGGCCCGCCAGTTGCGGGTGAGGAGAGAGGTTCCGCGCCGCAGATAGACCAGCCCGTCCACGGTCAGCGCGTACCCCAGCCAGAGCGGGAAGAAGAGAAGGTGGGTGCGCAGCCCCTCCAGCAACCAGTTGAGCGGCCAGGCGACGGCGATCAGGAGCAGCCCGATCCACAACTGGCGCGGTGTATCATTCAGGCGTGAAAGGAGTCTGTGGCGCATCGGTGGGGGAGCGGCGAGCTAGTCCGCCGCCTGCTTCGACTCGAACTCGCTGGCAACCGGAATGGTGTAATGGAAGGTCGTGCCCGCGCCGACCTCGCTCTCAACCCATATCTTCCCGCCGTGCCATTCGACAAGGCTCTTGGTGATGTTCAACCCCAGCCCTGTCCCCTGAGCCATATCCTTTGCCCGCTGGGTACGGAAGAACTTGGTGAAGAGCCTGGATAGCTCCTCCTCGGACATGCCGATGCCGGTATCGCGCACCCAGTGGTGGACAACCTGCTGTTTCTGGCCGCTCTTCTCATCCGTGACGGTCTCAAGCCTTGCGCCCACCCAGATACGCCCGCCGTCGGGGGTGTATTTGTGGGCGTTGCTGAGGAGGTTGGTCAGGACCTGAACCATACGGGTGTAGTCGGCGTGGATGAGCGGCAGGTCGTCTTCCACTTCGAGGATCAACTCCTGATTCTTCTCCTCGATCTGGCTCTGGAGGCCGCGCAGAGTCTCCTCGATCACGCTGCGGACGGGGATAGGAGCCTTCTCAAGCCGGAGATGGCCCGTCTCGATGCGGGCGACATCGGCCAGATCGGAGACGAGGCGCGTCATGCGATCCACGTTCGAGCGGATCGTGCTCAGGAACTGAACCTGCATGTCGTTCAGCGGCCCGACCTGACCGGAGCGGAGCAGGTCGGTATAGCCCCGGATGGAGGTCATCGGGTTCTTGAGCTCGTGGGCGACGAAGGAGACGAACTCGGTCTTGGAGCGGTTGGCCTCCTCCACCTCCTGCAACAGGCGGGCGTTCTCGATTGCAACGGCGGCGTGCTCAACCAGACGCTGCACAAACTCGAAATCCTGCGGCGTCAGGAGATCGGGCTTGTCGCTCTCCAGAACCAGCGCACCGATGGGCTTGTTGACCCGCAGGATCGGCACGGCCATCTCCTGAATGGTCTTCGTCTCGGTCCCGGGGATGAAATCGGGGTCGTCCGCCACGTTCTCGACGAACTCCGGGCGGCCCGTCGTCAGCACGCGGCCCACGATGCCTTTATCCAGCGGGAAGGTTCCGTCCTCGAACTGCTCCAGGAACTCCAGCGTATACCCTCTGGCGGCCAGAACCTCGACGCCGGTTCCGTCGAAGTTGAGCATCGCCACCGCGCCTGCCGGAACGCCGGTCGTGCGCATCGCCCACTCCAGCGTGATCGCGATCACGCGGTCGAGCTTGAGCGTGCGGTTCAGCTCACGGTCAATGCGTTGCAGGTTTTGCAGTTCGTCCACGCGGGCGGCGAGCGCCTCGTCGGTCAGGGTGAACAGGCGGGCGTTCTCAATCGCGATGGCGGCCTGAGCGGCGAACGTCGCCAGCAGGGTGGCGTCCTCCTCATCGAAGGGGGAGCCATCCCGCTTGTTGATCACCTCGATAACGCCGATGCTGCGCTCCTGCACCTTGAGCGGCACGGCCAGAAGCGACTGAGTCTGAAACTGGGTTTCGCGGTCTACGTCGCTGAACCAGCGCTGATCCTGCAAAACATTGTTGCTGATCACCGGCTCGCCGGTGCTGGCGGCCTCGCCGACGATCCCCTTTCCGGCGGGAACGCGCTTGCCGACCAGGTCCTGCGCGCCGCCCTCGACCACCCGGAAGACCAGATCGCCCGTCTCCTCATCAATCAGGAAGAGCGTTCCGGCCTCGGCGTTGAGAATCTCAACCGCGCTGCGCATGATGCGCCCCAGCAGGTTCTCCAGATCGAGCGTGGCGGCCAGTTCCTTGCTGATCTCGTTCAGCGTGGCAAGCTGGTGGGCACGCTTTTCCGTCTCGGTGAACAGGCGTGCTTTGTCCAGCGCGGTCGCCGCCTGATCGCCGATGGCCCAGAAGATACGGAGGTGATCCTCCGTGAAGATGACATCGCGGCGGTAGCTGGCGACGACCAGCGCGCCCAGCGTGGTTGTTCCGGCGTTGAGCGGGACGCCCATCCAGGCGCGGGGCGGCTGCCCCTCCTTCGGCGGGATGCTCCGCCTGTTGCATTCTTCCAGATAGTCCGTCGTGCGGATGGGCCGCCCCCGCCGGACAACCTCCGCCGCCAGCCCGACATCGTCCGGCCAGCTTTCGCCCTCGCGGGCCGAGTTGCGCTCGTCGTTCTCGATGAAGAAGGCGTAGGTGAGCGCTTTGCTCTCTGGATTGTGCATGATGAAGTAGAAGTTTGTCGTGTCAATCAGCTTGCTGCACTGGGCGTAGACCAGTTCCATCAGCGTGTCGGGGTCGGTGGTGAAGTTGGCGGCCTGCGAGACCTGGCTCAGCACGTCCAGCTCCCGGACGCGACGCTCCAGGTCGCCGATCGCCTGAGCGCGTTCCACGGCCAGCGAGGCCTGCTCGGCGAGGGCCTGCACAAATCGCAGATCGTGGACGGTGAACGGCTCACCGGAGCGTTTGTTCCCGACCGCGATCCAGCCGACCAGCCGCTCCTGCCCCTGAAGGGGGGCCATCACGGGGGTGCGCAGGACGGCCAGCCGGGCGTGATCCTCGACCAGCTCCGCCGGTAAGGGTTTGTTCAGCTCCAGAAAGATCGCGTCGCGGCGGGTCGCCAGAGCATGTACCAGCCCGCTCTGAGGCTCAAAGCGGATGTCGGTGTCGGGGCGGCTGCCCTCCCCGGCGGCGACGAAATCGCCCGTCTCGGTGTCCCGCAGGAACACGTAGACATGGGTCGGCATCAGTGTCTCATTGACCTGCTGCTTAAGCTGCTGCACAACTTCGTGCAGACTGCTGGCGGAGGTGAGGTCATGGCGGAAAGTGGTCAGCCGCTCCTGATACTCCTCCTGAGAGCGGAAGAAGAAGCGGTCAATCGCCCCCTGAAGGCGGTTGCGCAACGGCTGGAAGCCGAGCACCAGCAGGAAAGCCAGCAGGCCGATCAG
>DRKO01000029.1 GCA_011051745.1 Chloroflexota bacterium
CTCCCTCTCTCTCACTTCTCCCTCCTTCCCTTCCCCCCAGTCTACCTCTTTCACCCACAAAGTTGAAATGCACCCGGAATCTGTGATCGACTTGACAGGATCGCAGAGGGCGACTAAGATACTGCACAATATCGCAGGCCCGGAGGGGAAAGGAGCGAAACAGGCGAACGAAGCGAGATAAACCGAAACCAATCAACAGGTTTGATTGGGGGGAACACAGCGCCAGGCCCCCGCATCGGCGGGGGTGACGAGGATGGAGGTTCCTCGCCGCAGGGCGAGGCTAATCCCGGAACCGGGTTCACAGTCCGGCCCCTCCGGGAGAAAATCGAGAGATCGGCGGATGCCTCCCAGGGTGATCACGCCCTGAGTTCTTCCCCTTAAAAGCGGTACGACAAAGCGGGCGGGTGACCGTCCGACAAAACGTATCGCAGTGATCACGGCAGGTTTGCATCATGCCGTGCCGGTGGCGCAGCAGGCGTGCCACGTACTTCGCCGCATCGTCGGCCCATTAAGAGCATGCCAGACTTTTCCCATGCCTTCTGCGGGCGATCCCCTCGCAGAGGGTTCACCTGCTGCGTGCCATCCCGAAAAACACGATTCGAATAAGACAGACCCACCGCCTGCCGGTGCACCCTGTCTGTTGCGTGCGGTGTGCCGGTTGCGGTTGCTGATTTATTGATTGCCGAGGGAAAACCATGAGCACTTCAGGCCGCTACCACATCGAGACCCGTCCCGCTCCCCCGCCGGAGCGGGGCTATCCGGCCCGTTTTGAGCTGACCGAAATGGGCCACTACGTCAAGTACGGGCACCCCGTCTTCGCCGGAACTTCACAGCGCGGCGATGACTACTGGACGGCTGAGATCATCACCCAGACCTGGTATCAGGCCGAGACGGGCCGCATCCCGATCTCTGGCGCCGGATACGGCGGCAAGTTCGCCGGAGAGGGCTTCGAGGGCATCTGGCTGGACATGAGCGAGATCGTCCGCCCCACTCGCGACGGCATTCACGGGCGGGAGACCATCTCAACCCGCGTTGAGCTGGGAGCCGCGATCCCCGCGCTGGAGTTCGGCCCGGACGGGCGGTTGCTCTCCGGGATGCCCGCCTGGGTCAGCCTGCCCATCCCCGTCATCTTCAACCCCCTGCCGATGCCGCTGCCGGGCCGGGGGACGCGGCTGGCCGTCGCGCGGGCGGCGCGTGAACTGGGCACGCTTGCCCTGTGGGAGCCGGACGACTCCGGCGACGATGTGGCGGAGTACGGGCCTGCGCTGGCCGTGCGGCTTCCGGCGGGGGCGCTCGACCGTGTGCCGGAGGGCTGGCAGCCCCGCTACGTCGAGATTGAGGACGCGCCGGAGCGGACGCCTGAGTCGGTCAGGCTGGCGGGTGAGCGCTGGCCGGAGGCGGTGATCGGGGCGCGGCTGGAACTCTCACCGGAGGCCGCCGGAGTCGCCGCTGGATGGGTCAGAGAGGGAGTGCGTGTGATCCATCTCTACGCTGACGATGTGGGGCGTGACAGAGCCGGACGCCCGCTCCCTGAGGCCATCCGCGAGGTGCATACCCGACTGGTGGAAGAGTCCCTGCGTGACCGTGTCACGCTGATCGTGAGCGGCGGCATCGCTGCTGCCGAGCATGTCGCCAAGTCCATCGCCTGCGGGGCTGATCTGGTAGCGATTGACTTCGTGATCATCGTGGCCTGGGGGTCATCGCTGTGGGCCGACAGGGGGCCTTCTCCGGCGGAGGATGAGAACTTCGATGCGGAGTGGGGCGCTCAGCGGCTCGTCAACCTGATGAACGCCTGGCGTGACCAGCTTCTTGAGGCGCTGGGCGCGATGGGGATGCGCGAGGTGCGTCGCCTGCGCGGCGAGGTAGGCCGCACGATCTGGCATAAGAGCGAGGAGGCGGCCTTCCGTGAGCGGCTGGGTGGCAGTGCCCCGCTTTCGGCCTACCGGCGGCTGCCGCAACCGGATGGTGGCGAGGGCGACTATCGCTGGCCGGTCTGGCTGCTGCTCTCCACTCAGCAACAGGCCCGCACCGGCGAGCCGCCCGGCCCCGACCTGGAGTACCGGGTCGGTGATTCGGATGGCGGGTTTGATCGGCTGGCCTTTGCCTTTGAACTGGAAACCGATCCGCGCGAGCTACCGGTCGCCGATCCGGCGGATTTCGACATGACGCTGCCGCTCAACCGCCGCGATGATGGGCGGCCTGACCTGCGCCTGAGCGTGCCCTGGTATGGGGCCGGAATGTCCTACGGGAGCATCAGCCTGCCGGTGATGCTGGCCCGCGTGCTGGCGGCCCGCGCCCTCGGTACGCTGATCTCGACCGGTGAGGGCGGCTACCCCGACGAACTGGAGCCATACGCCGACTACATCATCACGCAGGTGGCGACGGGGCTATTCGGCGTCAGCGAGGCGACGCTCCAGCGCGCCCCCATGATCGAGATCAAGTACGCGCAGGGGGCCAAGCCGGGCCTCGGCGGCCACCTGCTGGGCAATAAGAACACCGAATCGGTTGCCCGCATTCGGGAAGCGGTGCAGGGCACGTCTCTTTTCTCCCCCTTCCCGTTCCACAGCGTTTACTCGGTGGAGGATCACCGGAAGCATGTGGACTGGCTCAAGCAGGTGAACCCGCAGGCGTTGATCAGCGTCAAGGTCTCCACCCCCACCGATGTGGACATGGTGGCGGTCGGGTCGTACTACGCCGGGGCGCACATCATCCATCTGGACGGGGCCTACGGCGGCACGGGCGCGGCCCCGGAGATCGCCAAGAAGAACATCGCGATGCCGATTGAGTACGCGCTCCCGAAAGTACACCGCTTTCTGGTTGAGGAGGGCATCCGCGATGAAGTGACGCTGATGGCCTCCGGCGGGCTGCGCACCGCCTGGGATGTCGCCAAGGCAATTGCGCTGGGGGCCGACGGCGCGATCCTGGGCACGGCGGAACTGGTCGCGATCGGGTGTATCCGCATCGCGCAGTGCGAGAAGGGGCTGGGCTGTCCCTTCGGGATCACGACGACCGATCCGGAGCATGCGAAGAAGATCAACGCGGAGGAAAGCGGGCGGAGGATCGTCCGTATGTACACCGCCTGGCTGTGGCAACTGGCTGGCATTCTGGATCGGCTGGGCATGACTTCGATCAGCGAGCTACGGGGCCGCAGCGATCTGCTGGTTTATCTGGAGTAGCGGGAGGAAGACATGACTATCGCAACACGGTCATTTGCAGAGCGAATCATAGGCGCACGGCGAGAACTGGTTGCGGGAATCCCCCTTTCTGCACGCACAGCCGGGGCCGCCGAGGGCGGATGTGGAGTGCTGGGGCTGGCTTCCAGTATGCCGATTGCCGGGCGGCACGTGCTGGCCGCCTCTGCCCAGATGCACAACCGGGGCAACGGCAAGGGCGGCGGGATTGCGATGGCGGGGCTTGATCCGGCCCGGATGCGCGTGGACGCCGGAACGCTCAGAACGCATTACCTGCTCCAGATCGCGCTGCTGGACCCGCAGGCGCGGAAAGAGGTGGAAGAGCGATTCATCATGCCGCACTTCGACGTGGCGCAGGGATACGAGATCGAGCGGGTGGACGATGTTCGGGAGGTCGAGGGGCTGGAAGTGCGTCCGCCGGACGTGTGGCGCTACTTTGTGCGCGTCAGGCCGGAGGTGCTGGCCCGTTTCGCCGGAGAGCACGATCTGGAAGACCTCCCGCCGCGCAAAGTCGAGGATGAGTTCGTGTATCAGAACTCGTTCCGCTTGAACCGGGCTTTCTACGCCAGTCTGGGAGAGAAGCGGGCCTTTGTCCTCTCGCATGCGCGCGACCTGATCATCCTCAAGATCGTGGGCTACGCCGAGCAGGTGGTCGAGTATTACCGGCTGGAGGATCAGACGGCCCGCGTGTGGATCGCCCATCAGCGCTACCCGACCAAGGGGCGGGTCTGGCATCCGGGCGGGGCGCATCCCTTCATCGGGATGAACGAGGCGC
This sequence comes from Chloroflexota bacterium, assembly GCA_011051745.1. Lineage (GTDB taxonomy): Bacteria > Chloroflexota > Anaerolineae > Aggregatilineales > UBA3940 > DRKO01. The sequence continues at coordinate 3,967 of DRKO01000029.1, forward strand.
TGGTGCACAACGGCGACTTTGCCAACTACCACGCGGTGAGCGAGTATCTGCGTCAGCGCAACATTGCCCCCCTGTTCCTGACCGATACCGAGGTGGGGGTGCAGCTCTTTGACCTGTTCGACCGGGTGTACGACTACCCGCTCGAGGTGACGCTGGAGGCGATGGCCCCGACCACCGAGTTTGATTACCTGATGCTCCCGCCGGAGAAGCAGGCCCTCTACCGGGCGGTGCAGGCCGCGCATCTGCACGGTTCCCCCGATGGCCCCTGGTTCTTCATCGTGGCGCGGTCACGGCCCGACGAGGATCGGGTGGAATTGATCGGCATCACCGATACCAGCATGTTGCGCCCGCAGGTCTTCGCCCTCTATGAGAACCGGCCTGCCGACGGCGGGCCGCCCGTCCGGATCGGCCTGATCGCCTCCGAGCGGCAGGCGATCAACGCCTGCCTGCGCTCCATCGCGGCTGAGGATGAACGAGTCCAGCCGCTCGCCGATGCCTACTGGGTGGCACGCGGTGGATCACACACCGACGGCGGGGCGTTCATCTTCTCCGCGTCGGCGGAGGGCGATCTGACCTGCGCCAGCAAGTTCGGGACGCCGGTCACGCTGCCTGCGGACCGTGAGCACGTCAACCGCGCCACGCTCAACCCGGAGGGCGCGACGGAGCGCTTCCGCAGGCAGTGGGCGGAGCTGGTCTACCGGGCCTTTGATGACGGCGGCGCGCCCTCGCTGCTTCCGTGGATGCGCCCTCTGCTGCGTGAGGCGAACTGGGATGAGCTCGCCTGGGGGCTGGGGTGGCTGCGGAGCTTTGGCGGGGGCGGCGATGCGGAGTGGGACTTCGCCCGCGAGACGCTGACGCTGCTCCGTGACCGCCGGGCCGACACGGGCACTAAGAAACGCGCTTCGGTGCTGGCGCTGGTGGATGAGAGCCTGAGCGCCCTCTTTGGCGATGTGCCCGCGCTCACCGACGGGGAGGCCGGAAGCCTCACCCGTGTGCGGCGGCTGACGTGGGGCCTGCGGGAGGCGCTCCGGCCACCGGAGGGGGAGGAGAGTACGCTGGTGGTGGACGTGCTGGGCTTCCCGCCGGAAGGGGACGAGAGCGCCGCTCGCTGGCTGGTGATCGCCCATCAGATGGGCTGGCGACGCCTGATCGCGTACAACTGGCGCGGGGGCCGCTTCGCCGGATGCGGGCTTGGCCCCGACTCGGAGGGGGCGCGGCTTGATCTCTACGGCGACGTGGGCGACTATGCCGCCTCCGGGCTGGACGGCGCGGAAGTCCATCTGCACGGCGACGGGCAGGATCAACTCGGGCAGGTCATGCGGCGCGGCAGGCTGGTGATTCACGGGGACGTGGGCCAGACCTTCCTCTACGGGGCCAAAGGGGGCGAGATTTACGTGCTCGGTTCGGCAGCCGGACGCCCTCTGATCAACGCCGTTGGGCGGCCAAAGGCCATCATCAACGGGACCTGCCTTGACTATCTGGCTGAGTCCTTCATGGCGGGCAACCCGCTTGACGGCGGCGGCTTCGTGATCCTGAACGGGATCACGCTTGATGAGAGGGGGCGCGTCGTCCCGCTTGAGTCGCCTTACCCCGGCGGGAACCTGCTCTCGCTGGCCTCCGGCGGGGCGATCTACCTCCGCGACCCGCATCACATCGTGCGGGAGGAGCAGCTAAACGGGGGCGCGTTCCTGCCGCTCAGCGGCGAGGACTGGGCGCTGATCGAGCCGTATCTGCGGGAGAACGAGCGGTTGTTCGGCATCTCTCTGGAAGACCTGCTGACGGTGGACGGGGAGCAGCGGGAACCGGCGGAGGTGTATCGGAAGGTCGGCGTGGCGGAGGCAAACGCGCTCCTGAGCGAGGCGGAAAACCGGTAGTGGACGGCGATCAATTCGCCTCTGGCGAATTGATTCAGGAGATTTGCCCTGCGGGCAAACTCCACGAGCAGAGGGCAGATGGCGGAGGGCCTATAGCCTATGGCGTGTGGGTCACCCTCTCCCCGTCCCTCCCCCGCAATGCAGGGGAGGCGATAAATGAGGCGGCGGGGAGAACGGGATTTTTCCCTGTTCAGGGGTGGTTTATAATGAGGGTAACCGGATGAATAACGATGGCCGGGGGGCAGGGTAAGCCGCCCCGGCACAGGCCCTGAGCCACTCCCCGGAGAGAATCCCGTGATCCACGTGAGAAGACGCATTACCAGAGACTGGCTGTTCCCCGTGGCGCTGGCGGTGTTCATCGGCGCGAGCGTCGCTCTCCCGCTTCTGCTGTGGTTGCTGCCGCAGAACCCCTACATGGGGCTGCTGGGGGCGGTTGTCGGCGCGGCAGGCGGGTTGATCGGCGGACAGGAGCTATGGGATCGTATGTTCGCGGGGAAGCGCCGCCGCCCGGAGCGCCCTGCGCGGGGCCGGACGCGGGCCGAATA
>DRKO01000030.1 GCA_011051745.1 Chloroflexota bacterium
CGGCTATAACTATGCGACGGCCTTTGAGATCGCGCTCAAACTGGCCGAGATCGTCTATCTGCCCCTCCAGCCGTACTCGTCGGCGGATTTCCGGCACGGGCCGTTTGCGCTGGTCGAGGCCAATTTCCCGGCCCTCTTTGTTGTGCCGGGCGGCTCAACCTTCGGCGATGTTTTCAACCTGCTGGAGGCCATGCACAGGTGCGGCGCTGACCTGCTGGTGATCTCCGATGAAGTGGCCGCGCTTGAGCGAGGAGCGGTGCGCTTCCTGCTGCCGCCGGATGTGCCGGAATGGTTGACCCCTCTGACGGCTGTCGTGCCGGGCCAGTTGATGGCCCTGCGGCTGGCCGAAGCGCGTGGCCTCGACCCGGACAGCCCGCGCAGCCTCCAGAAGGTGACAAAGACGATATAGTCCGGCCCCGCCGTGCTGTGCCAGCAGCAGAGCACAGGGTGGAAGCACATACCCCCGGCGCGATACAATCAGGCATGTCAATTTGCCCCGCCTTTTTACTTTTACCTGATAATGAGCCAAAACAATGCATTTTCATGTAGCTGACGCATACCTGGACACGGGGAGTGTACTTCACCGCCTCGACTCGCGCGTGAAGGTCGTGATCACCGTCCTGCTGATCCTGCTGATCGGGCTGACGCCGATGGGAGCCTTCGGAGCCTACGTTGGCTTCTTTGCCCTGATGATGATCGGCGCGGTGCTGGCGCGGGTTGATCCCTGGCTGGTCGTCAGGCGCTCGATGGTGGCCCTGCCTTTTGCTGCCGCCGCTGTAACGCTGGTCTTCACCGTGCCGGGGAGGACGCTTGCAACGCTGCCCGTTGCGGGCCTGTCCATCAGCGAGGCGGGGTTGATCCGCTTCGTCAGCATCCTGTTTAAGAGCATGATCTCCGTTCAGGCTGCCGTGCTGCTGATGCTGACCACGCACTTCACTGATATGCTGTGGGCGCTGGGCGCGCTGCGTGTCCCCCGCGTGCTGGTGGCGATCATCTCCTTCATGTACCGGTATATCTTCGTGCTGGTTGATGAGGCGATGCGGCTGAGCCGGGCCCGCGACTCGCGTAGCGCAGTGCTAGCGGGGCAACCGGAAAGAGGCCAATCGGTGCTCTTCCGGGCGCGGACGACAGGCCGCATGATCGGAAACCTGTTCCTGCGAAGTCTTGAGCGCAGCGAGCGGGTCTATCAGGCCATGCTCTCGCGGGGCTACAGAGGGGAACTCAGGCAGCTCAGCCCACCGTCCCTCTCCGGGCAGGACGTGCTGGTCGGGCTGATAGCGGTCGGGGTGGGGATGGCGCTAACGGGAATAAGCCTCCTGCTGCGCTAGCGACAGAGAGTAGCTGTGATTGATTAATCAGGGGGGAAGCAGGCATTGCACCATACGGTCGAGATCGAGAACCTTTCATTTCAATATCCGGACGGACACCAGGCGCTTCGGAATATCTCGCTGCACATCGGACCTGATGAGAAGGTCGCCCTGGTGGGGCCGAACGGCGCGGGGAAATCCACGCTGATGCTCCACCTAAACGGACTGCTTCGGCCCAGCGAGGGGGAGGTGTGCGTCGGCGGGCTGCCGGTCACCGATGAGAATCTGGGGCAGATCAGGGCGTGGGTTGGCCTTGTGTTCCAGAATCCGGATGATCAGCTTTTTAACCCCCGCGTCTTTGACGATGTGGCCTTCGGGCCGCTGCACATGAACCTGCCGGAGGAGGAGGTCCGTCGCCGCTCGGTGGAGGCGCTGGCGGCAGTCGGAATGGAGAATTACGCCGACCGAATCTCCCACCACCTCAGCATCGGAGAGAAGAAGCGGATCGCCATCGCGACCGTGCTGAGCATGGACCCGAAAATCCTGGTGCTCGACGAGCCAACGGCCATGCTGGACCCGCGCTCGCGGCGCAGCCTGATCAACCTGTTGCGGGAGATGGAGCGCACCATGCTGGTCGCCACGCATGATATGCGTATGGTGGAGGAATTGTTCCCCCGCACCGTGATTCTGGATGGAGGGCAGATTGTGGCAGACGGCCCCACCCATCAGATTCTGAATGACGAACCCCTGCTTGAGGCGCACGGGCTGGAGAAACCGTGAGCGGCCCTGCCGGAACTATCCACCCCCTCACGTGTCGGGCGTGATGTCCGCGACCGAATCCACGATGCGGTCGGGTTTGTAAGGATAGCGATCAACGTCCTCACGGCGCGTCACTCCGCTCAGCACCAGAATCGTCTCCAGACCGCTTTCGACACCGGCGGCGATGTCGGTATCCATACGGTCGCCGATCATGACCGTGTTCTCCGAGTGAGCGCCGAGCCGACGCAAGGCAGAACGCATCATGAGGGGGTTGGGCTTGCCCACAAAGTAGGCTTCAACGTCCGTCGCGGCGGCGATCATGGCGGCGACGGCTCCGCAGGCCGGAACTTCGCCCTGCTCCGAGGGGCCGACCACGTCCGGGTTGGTCGCGATGAAACGGGCTCCGCCCTTCACCAGCCGGATGGCGGTCGCGATAGTCTCAAAACTGTAGGAGGTCGTCTCCCCCAGAACGACGTAATCTGGATGGTGCTCCGTCAGTTCGTAGCCTATGTCGTGCAGGGCAGTGGTCAGCCCCGCCTCGCCGATCACGTAGGCCGAGCCTCTGGGGCGTTGCTGGTTGAGAAAGTAGCCGGTCGCCAGCGCGGATGTGAAAATCCGGTCGGCGGGGATGTCCAACCCCATCGCTTCAAGGCGGGCGTGGTGATCGCGCGGAGTGGAGCGTGAGTTGTTGGTCAACACCATGAACGGCGCACCGGTTGCCTGAAGCCGTTCGATGAACTCGACCGCGCCGGGGATGACGGTGTTTCCCCGGATCAGGACGCCATCCATGTCAATCAGGTATGCTTTTGGCATTCTTTCCTCTCCAGTGGAATGAGGTGGGATGTCTGTACAGGATCATCAGGCGGGGAGATGTCGGGCTGTTCCCTGCCATAATAGATCGCTGCTGAGAATTATACCCTGCGGGCAGTGATGATACGTCCCGTGCCCGGCCTGTGGCCCTGTGTCTCATAGTATACTGCTTCTGCTCAGGGGGGAGCGAACGAAAGTATCAGGCCGGGAACCCCGTCCGGAAAGCAGACCGCCCGCCACCCGAACTGAAACGGGCCAGCCGGGCGAACAATCACAGGAAGGTGAGAGGGCTATGGAACTTGCGATGATCGGCCTGGGAAAAATGGGCGCTAACATGACGAAACGCCTGCTGCGGGGCGGACACCGGGTCGTGGCGTTCGACCTGAACGAGGACGCCATCCGGGCAGCCGAGGCGGAGGGCGCAGAGGGGGCGCGGACGCTGGATGAAGTCGTGGCGAAGCTGAACGCCCCGCGCGTTGCCTGGGCGATGGTTCCGGCAGGGGAGCCAACCGAGGCAACGATCCGGGAACTGGAGAAGCGGCTTTCTGCCGGTGACATCATCATTGACGGGGGAAACAGTTATTATCGCGATTCGGTGCGCCGGGCAGAGACGCTGAAACAGGCCGGAATTCATTTTGTGGACGTGGGGACGAGCGGCGGAGTGTGGGGCCTTGAGGAGGGGTACAGCATGATGATCGGCGGCGAGCAGGCGATTGTCGAGGGCCTGCGCCCGATCTTCGAGACGCTGGCTCCGGGGCCTGATAGAGGCTGGGGACACGTTGGACCTGCGGGGGCGGGGCATTTTGTCAAGATGGTGCACAACGGGGTCGAATACGGATTGATGCAGGCCTACGCTGAGGGCTTTGAGCTGATGCAACAGAAGACGGATTTCGACCTCGATCTGCATCAGATCGCCGAAATCTGGCGCTTCGGCAGCGTGGTGCGCTCCTGGCTGCTGGATCTGATCGCCAGAGCGCTGGACGAGAACCCGACGCTGGAGGGGCTGGCCGCTTACGTGCCCGACTCAGGGGAGGGACGCTGGACGGTGATGGAATCAATTGATCTGGCCGTGCCCATCCCGGTGATCACGCTGGCGCTACAGAGACGCTTCCGCTCCCGTCAGGATGCGCCGTTTTCAGAGAAGCTGCTCTCCGCGATGCGGAATCAGTTTGGCGGGCACGCCGTTAAGCGGGAGGAGTAGAATCCGGTTGACATCGCTCCGGCACTCTGCTACACTCTGCGCACAGCAAAACACCTCTAAAGGCGACGACTGAGAGGAGTAGGCGGGCAGGAGTGGTTCCCCGACGGAGCCGCTCATCTGCGCCAGATAGAGAAGGACGGGCCAGAGGCTGGAAGCCCCCGCTGCCGCACCCGCCGAAGGTCGCTCACGAGCCGACGCACTGAACGCCTCTTCCCGGAGGCCAGTAGGTGCGTGCCGGGTTGCGCCCGTTACCGCGCCAGAGCGCTGCCTGACAGCCCCCTGCCCCGGTATATCCCGGAAGGGGACTCTATCAGGCAGAACTAAGGTGGTACCGCGAAGGCTTTTTCGCCCCTTTCGTCCTTAGACGGGGGGGGCTTTTTGTTATCGTGAGAACTCATCGGCTGAAAAGGAGGGTTTAGAGGAGGAAGATGGAAACCAAAACGCGAAAGCAAATGCCCAAAACGTATGATTTC
>DRKO01000031.1 GCA_011051745.1 Chloroflexota bacterium
GATTCGCATCCTCCGGTCAACGGCCTTCGCCATGTCGTAGACGGTCAGCGCTGCGGCGGAAACGGCAGTCAGGGCTTCCATCTCGACGCCCGTTTTGCCTGTTGTTTGCACCCGGGCTTCGATGGTGACGCGCGAATGTTCTTCGTCGAGGGCGAGTTCTACGTCAATCTTGGTCAGAAAAAGGGGGTGACAGAGCGGGATCAACTCGGCGGTGCGCTTGGCCGCCATGATACCGGCGATCTGGGCGACTGCCAGCACGTCGCCTTTTTTGAGCGCCCCTTCGCGGATCAGCGCCAGCGTTTCCGGCTGCATGCTGACCTGTCCTCTCGCGATGGCAACACGCTCAGTATCAGGCTTGTGACCAACATCCACCATGTTGACCCGGCCTGTTTCGTCCAGGTGCGTCAATTTGCTCAAGGAGTCGCTCCACGCTGAGCTAGAGGGTGCGATTTGTCTCGTCTGTGCCTTGGTTATTATAGCTTATTGGGAGGGCGGTGGAAAATTTGTTCACTTCTGCGCCGCCGGAGGCGATATGGTATAATCCGCCCCGCCGGTTTACTTTGGAGAACTTACCTATGTTGCGTGATTCCTTGCAACGAACACGGCAGGCGTTCTTCGGGCGCATAGCCACCCTGCTGGGTGCAACCGAGCTTGACGATCAGACCTGGGATGAGATCGAGGCCCTGCTCATCCAGGCCGATCTGGGCATTGAGACGGCTCTGGCGGTGACCGAAGCGCTGCGTGAGCGGGTACGTGCCGAGGGGCTGACAACTTACGAGCAGCTCCGCGAGGCGCTGAAAGAGACGCTCCTCTCTATGCTGCCGGAGGATGTCCCCTCGGCCCTCGCGGAACCCCGCCTGCTCACCGTGATTCTGGTTGTAGGGGTGAATGGCTCAGGAAAGACCACCACCATCGCCAAGCTCGCCCATCGCTTCACCCGCGAGGGCTGGCGCGTTATGCTTGCCGCCGCCGACACATTCCGTGCGGCAGCGATTGAGCAGCTTCAGGTGTGGGGCGAGCGGGCCGGTGTGCCAGTTATCGCCGGGCAGATCGGCGGCGATGCCGGAGCTGTGACGTATGATGCCATCCGGGCGGCCCGTGCGCGGGACTATAACCTGCTGCTGGTGGATACGGCGGGCCGTCTGCACACCAAGTACAACCTGATGGAGGAGCTGAAGAAGATCCGGCGGGTGGCCGCCCGGAGCGTACACGAGGCCCCGCATGAGGTCTGGCTGGTTGTGGACGGCACAACGGGCCAGAATGCTCTTGCGCAGGCCCGGCACTTCAAAGAGGCGGTGGGCGTTACAGGGGTGATCGTCACCAAGCTGGACAGTACAGCCCGGGGTGGGATGGTCTTCGCCATCGGGCATGAACTGGGGCTTCCGGTGCGTTATCTTGGTGTGGGCGAGAGTCTGGAAGACCTTCAACCTTTTGATCCGCAGGCCTTTGTGGATGGCCTGTTTGATGAATAATCAACATTATCACAATCACAAGTTCGGGGAGTATTCTGAATGGATGACCTGATCGGCCAGTTAAACGAGTTGCGCCAGCGCGTTGAGAACCTGATGGTGCGTCTTTGACATAGAGAAGAAACGCGAACAACTGACTCAACTGGAAAAACAGGCTGCAACGCCTGATTTCTGGGACGATACGCGCTCCGCCCAGAAGATCATGCAAAATGCCTCCCGTCTTCGGAGCGAGGTCGAGAAGTGGGATAGCACTCTGCAGCGCATTGAGGACGCTCTGGAACTGGCCCAGCTTGGCGACGAGGGCCTGGAGGACGATCTCGCGGCTGAGGTCGCCGAGCTTTCCCGTCAGGTTGAACGGCTTGAGTTCACCACCCTTCTCTCCGGTGAGTACGATCGCGAAGATGCCATCCTCGCTATTCATGCCGGGACAGGCGGCGTGGATGCGATGGACTGGGCGCAGATGCTGGAGCGTATGTATCTGCGCTGGTGTGAGCGGCGCGGCTACAAGACCGAAATTCTCGACCGGAGCCCCGGCGAGGAGGCCGGCATAAAGAGCGTTACGATCTCTGTGAGTGGCGAGTGGGCTTACGGATATCTCCGCCCTGAGCGGGGTGTGCATCGTCTGGTGCGCCTCTCCCCTTTTGATTCGGCCCACCGACGACACACGTCTTTTGCGCTGGTCGAGGTGTGGCCTGATGTGCAGGGAGAGATCGAGATCGAGATCAACCCGAACGATCTGGTCATCGAGACCTTCCGATCAAGCGGGGCAGGGGGGCAGCACGTTCAGAAGAACGAGACAGCCGTCCGTATCACCCATAAGCCAACGGGCATCGTGGTTAGCTGCCAGAACCAGCGCTCCCTGACTCAGAACCGGGAAACGGCGATGCGGGTGCTACGTGCTCGCCTGTTTGAGCTGGAGCGCCAGCGTCAGGAGGAGGAACGGGCACAGCTTAAGGGCGAGTATGTTGACGCAAATTTTGGGAACCAGATTCGGTCTTACGTCCTGCACCCCTATCAGATGGTCAAGGATCATCGGACGAATTACGAGACGGCGAATACTGCGGCTGTTCTGGACGGGCAACTGGATGAGTTTATGGAAGCTTACCTGCGACATAGCCGCTGAGAGCGCCATCATCGGCATAAAGGAGGGATAAATCATGCCATCACCCAAGAAGCGGAAGCCGGTCACTCCTCCGGGCAAAAGCAAACCGGCTCCATCCGCAGGCCGATCGGGCTCCTCAGCGGGGAGAGCATCTGTCTCCGGCGCGTCTGAGGAGGTCACCGAACTCCACGAGGCGCTCACATCCGAACTGGAGACTCTGGCCGACGAACTTTCATTTAGCCGACATCTTGAGGCGATGTCCGATCTCGATGGTGGGATCAGCCAGCTTAAACTGGATGTCGAGCAGATACGTATGCGGGGATACCGCTTCAAGAACTTCCTGGAGCGGAAGGTTGAAACCCTTGAGCAGAAATGGCGGGCAGCGCGGCCTGCGCTGAGGCGCGAATTGAGCAGGGCCGAGGCGGAACTCACCCCGCTTTATGACCAGCTTGCCCGCCGCGTGAGCCAGGCTTCCGGTCGGGCGCAGCTTTCCGCCCTTGAGCGGCAGGTTCAACAATTGAAGGCCCGCGTTGAGGCAGCGACCGAGGCGATTGATGCGACCTACTCTAACGTCTCCCAGACTTTCTACCAGACGCGGAGCCAGATTCAAGAGGTTCTCTTCCTGCTGGAGCAGGTGGAGCAGGCCAGCTTCGACCTCCTCGCGGGGGAGCACCCCGTGCAGGCCGTCCGGGCGAAGTGGTGGCGGGACGGGAAGAACAAGGGGCCGGAGGGAATCCTGTACCTGACTGACCAGCGGCTCATCTTTGAGCAGAAAGAGGAGGTCGCCACCAAGAAGGTTCTGTTTGTGGCGACCGAGAAGGAACTGCGTCAGGAGATGCTTCTGGAAGTGCCGGTCGGCGCTGTCGAGGCAGCCAGGGCGATAGATAAGGGCCTGATGGGGCATCAGGATCATCTCGAGTTCACTTTCGGCGAGGACGCTCCTTATGCCAGCGCCTATTTCCACATCAAGGGGCAGGATAACCATGCCTGGGTTGGGCTGGTTAACCGGGTCAGGACAGGTGAGATCAACCGGGAGCGTTATTATGCTGAGGGGGAGAGCCCGGAAGACTTCGAGCAGGCGCTGGAAGAGGCTTTCGCCAGCGCGCCGGAGCGGTGTACTTCGTGCGGCGCACCTCTTGGCCCTCTCACAGCCGGTCAGCGGCAGATCGAATGTGAATACTGCGGTACGGTAATGCGCTGGTAACTATGCCGGGAGCCGCAGGAGGCCTCCGGATTGTTTGCGGTGCGCTTGCCTATCGTCTGAAGGCGATTGGAGTTGTGGCTGATAGGGCGAAAAGGTTTGTGAATCTGAAAGTTGTACGTAAAACGGGGATGGGGGAAACTGTGGGTAAAGGAGTGAAGAGGGAGAGTGGAAATGGGGAGCAGTGCTCTGGAGGCATATTTGGAGCACCTGGAACCGCTGATAGGCGATCGGCGGACGA
>DRKO01000032.1 GCA_011051745.1 Chloroflexota bacterium
ACCCCCACCGAAGTCCCCCCGCCGACGGAGGAACCCCCTCCTGTGACCGCCAGCCCGACGCCGCTTCCCTCACCCACTCCGGCGGGCGAGGGTGGGGAGGCGACGCCTGCCTTCGACACCCCGACTCCGATCGTTCAGGGGCCGACGCCCGTTCCGCCCGGCAGCGAGCCGATAGCCGGTTCGTTTGACGTATACCTGAGCGGGCCGGACGAGGGCGGGACGCAACGCCTGCGCTGGATGAACATCTTCACCCGCCAGACGGCGACCGAGATCGCCATCCGAACGGATGACGGATACGCGATCCGGGCCGGGCAGTACGTCTACTTTCTGGAGGCCGGATCACGCCGTCCCCTGCGGGTCAACACGGCGGGCGCGGTTGAGCCGCTCCCCTTCGCCGATCCGCCTGCCGGTGCGTCCTTCTATCAGCTTCTCCCCAGCGCGACGGGCGATTATCTGGCCTGGTTGAGCGTGGACGGCGAGGGAACGTCTTACACGATCAGCCTCGCCTATCGGGACGGCAGCGATGCCCGCGCCGTTGCCACCGGCGTGCTGGCGTCCGGCGAGGCAATCGAGCTTGTGCGCGTCACCAACGACGGGCGTAAGATTTTCTATGACCGCCGCCCGCCTGAGGTGAACACGGAAACGCTCTTTGGCGGGTATTACGATCTCCACGTTCTGGATGTGGAGAGCGGCGTTGAAGCCCGCCTGCCCGGCGAACCGGCCTGTGGCCTGTCGCGGGTTTGCGGGGGGCGCGTCTCGCCCGATGGCGCGTTTGTGGTGCGCGCCCGACCGCCCACAACGCGGGGCGCGGAGGTGGTGGTAACCAGCCTGGTGAGCGGCGCGGCGGTTGCCCGCTTCTATCCAGAGGACATCCCCTCCGGTGTGGCGTATGACATCGGCTATCCCTTTTTCACGCCCGGCGGCGAGGTGGTCTTCGTGGAAGGCTTTGGCCCGCCGGGGCTGGAGAGCTACCTTCTCGTCTTCGGCAGCGTCTCCACCGGCGAGCAGCGCGTCGTGGCCGATCTGGGGGCCGACCGTCACCGCCCGCTTGGCTGGGCCTCGGACGGCGTGACCCTGCTCACCACGCGCGAGCCGGGCTGGTACGACACCTGGCAGATTGACATCCTGAGCGGTGAGATGCGGCAGATCGCCGCCATGCTGTTTCTCGGCTCCATTCAGGAGCCGCCGCCCACCCCCTGATCCTGTTTCTTATTCCTGGAGCATCCGGCAGAGCATGGAGACTCAATCCACAACCTATCGGTATATCGTCCTCGGAGCCGGACGGCAGGGCACTGCCGCCGCGTATGATCTGGCCCGCTTCGGCGATGCGGCGGAGATTGTGCTGGCCGATCTGAACCCGGAGGCCGCCCGCCGCTCGGCTGAGCGCGTCAATAAGCTGATCGGGCGCGAGGTGGCGCGGGGGCGTCGGCTGGACGTGACCGACCGGGAGGCGCTGGTCGAGGCGCTTTCCGGCATGGACGTGGCGCTCAGCGCCGTGCCCTACATGTACAATCTGGACATCACCCGCGCCGCGATCAGCGCCCGGACTCATCTCTGTGATATGGGGGGCAACACCGACGTGACCGTCGCTCAGCTTGCCCTCACCGACGAGGCGGCGGAAGCGGGGATCAGCGTCGTGCCCGACTGCGGCATGGGGCCGGGGCTGATCAACACGCTGGGGGCCTACGCGATTGACCTGCTGGACGAGCCGCGCGAGATATACCTCTACGACGGTGGCCTCCCCCAGAACCCCCGGCCCCCCTGGAACTACCAGCTTACGTTCCACATCAACGGCCTGACGAACGAGTACGATGGGCAGGCGATCTTCCTGCGTGATGGCGAGATCGTGCTGGTGGATACCCTGACCGAGCTGGAGATGGTAGACATCCCCCCGCTGGGCCGCCTGGAGGCCTTCGTCGCTGCCGGAGGGCTTTCCACCGCCCCCTGGACGTTTCAGGACAGGCTCCGGTGCTACGAAAACAAGATTCTGCGCTACCCCGGACACTGCGAGTGGTTCCGGGCCTTCAAGACGCTTGGCCTGTTCCGTCTCGATCCGATTCAGGTGGGCGATCAGACCGTGATCCCGCGTGAGGTCTACCACGCCCTGCTGGAGCCTCAGATCACCGCTCCAGAGATCAGGGACATCTGCCTGATGCGGGCTAAAGGGATCGGGAAGAAGGACGGGCAGGAGACGGTGGTCTTTATCGATCTGGTGGATTACTACGATGAGGAAACCGGCTTCACGGCGATGGAGCGGCTGACGGGCTGGCACTGCGCCATCATGATGGGCTTTCAGGCGCGGGGGAAGGTCCGCGTCGGGGGCGTCCCGATGGAGACCGCCGTACCGGCGGCGGAGTTCATGGAGGAGATTCGCAGGCGGGGCATCCGGTTTGAGGTTCGCTACGAGCCAGCCGGGTAACTTTCTGTCGGGGAGCCGGGCCGTCCGGCAAACGTTATGCCAGCGCAGGGCTAACACCCGTTCGGATACCGGGCTGTGGAGTAGAATGTAGGGCAATGGCTGATATCGTGCGTCACCGTAAACTGATCCCACGCTGGGCGGGGGAAGCGCATCCGGTCTACCGTCTGGAATCGCAGCGCTGGGCGCGGCGTAGCGGGCTGGAGCGCCTGCACAGGGGGTGCTTGCTGTCCGTTCTGTCCGTCAGCGGGCTGACTCTGATCGTCATCTTCGTGCTTGTGCTGGCGAATAATCTTTCCTCCCGCTTCGGATATTACTGGGATGAGATGGTGATGGGCTTTCTGGGGCAGGCCTGGCTCGCGATCTCCGCCATCCAGCTCGGGGTGGGGGCGATTGTGGCCTCCCTTGTTGTGGCGCAGACGGCGCCGCTGATCAGCGGCGAGGTTGAGCTTCAGAGCTGGGGCCTTCTCCGCACGACGACGCTCTCGCTGCGCGAGATCGTGCGTGCCAAGCTGGCGGCGGCCCTGCACCGGATGCGTGTTCTGCTCATCAGCATGGGGGTTCTGCGGATCATCAGTCTGGGAACCGGCCTGCTGTTTGTGGCTTACGCTCTGCTGCGTGAAGCTTTCTACTATATGAGCGAGAGCGACTGGCAGGAGTTTATCGCCACTGCCTGGCCGCTCCTTGTCCCGGTCTTTCTGTTTCTGGTCTATTACGCCGGGCAGCCGGTGATCCAGTTCTTCTTCAACGGGGCGCTGGGGATGCTGGCCTCCGTCTACACGCGGAGCCGCTCACAGGCCATCGCTGCCGCTCTGGTGGCCCGGCTGGCCCTGTGGATCGGTTCCCTGCTCTTTAACGCGGCGGCTGGCTTCTTTGTCGTGTATATCCTGATCGTCAACTGGTCCGAGCCGGACTACGCCCCCATGGCGTTCTTTCACGGATGGCCTCAGCCCACCCCCTTGCAGGTTTCTGTGGTGATCGGCGGTGCGCTTACGATCTGGTTGCTGGCCGTGCTGGTCTGGCAGATCGGCTTCCCCCTTCTGGCGCTGAAGCTGGCGGAGCGGCGGGCCCGTTCTCTGGGAGCCTGACCGTCCATGAGCGAGCGGTTGGTCGAGTTTCAGGAGCGGGGGCTGGTGCTGCGCATTCGCCACCGTCGGCGGTGGTGGCGATTGCTGCGTGCCCTGTACTTCCCGCTGGCCGTCCTGTTCCCCCTTCTGCTGACCGGTTTCCTCTGCTTTGTTGCCTTCCGGCGGGCTCCGGTGTGGGCGAACAACCCCCGCGCCTATCTTCTCTCCCGTCGCCTGGGCCTCGCGCTGGGGATGCTGGGCGGCTTTCAGCTTGTTGAAACCTGGGTGCTGGGTCTGGCCTCTGCCGGGGCCGGAGGGGCGGTGGCCGTGCGGGGGGCGAAGTTACGTCCGCGCCTGATCATCGTGCGCCGCCGGATGTGGCTGGCTGCGCTGGCCGTGGTGCTCCTGCGGCTGTTCGTGCTTCTGTTGCTGCTGGGCGTGCCGGTGCTGGTCGTTTTTCTGAGCGGCTCGGTCGTGATCCCGCCTCTCTGGGAGGTGGAGGAGGTCAGGCGCAGCCTGCGCCTGTATCCGCTCCTCAGCGTCACGCTGGCCGCTCTGGCGGTCGTGCAATGGCTGGTCGGGCCGTTTCTGCGGATGCGTTACAGTGTGGCGCTGGGGGCGCTGGCCGCCACATGGGGGCGCGATCGCTCCCATCGGCGCTGGCTGGCGCAGGTGGCGCGGCTGAGTGTCGGGCTGGCGGGCATACTGGCCCTGCTGTGGGGGAGCACTCTGGCGCTCCTGATCTTCTTCACGGGCGTTGACCCCCGGTATTCCTCCATTCCCCCCGTCACTTTACCGGACTGGGAGGTGCTGATCTATCCGGTCGTCAGCGCCGTTCTGCTGATCTCTCTGGTCGGGCAACTCGTCCTGCCGTCGGTGTACGTCTGGCTGGCGGGGCATCGTCTCGCCGTTCCCGTCGCTCGGGGTGAAAAAACCGCCGCCCCGTGAGGGTCCGCCACGCATGTGCGCGGCTCCCCCGAACGGGCGACGGCCTGAGAAGTCCGTGAAGGCTGGCGGGGTCAGCGCCTCAGGAACAGCAACTGCCCCGTGATTTGCGAGATCGCCAGCGACATATCCGAGGTGCGCTGAATGCTGGTCAGTTCAAAGGCGAAGGCCGGGGTTCTGGAGGGGATCAGCGGCTGGGGGTTGAGCGCCTTCAGCCATTCCCACCTCTGCCGACGTTTCCTGTCCAGCTCGCGGGCCCGTGCGATCAACGCCTGACGGCCCTGCTCCGGGGGAGCGGCTTCGGCGACCCGCTCCTCCAGCGCTGCCGGGATCAGGATTTCCAGTTCGTCAATCAGCGCGACGATATGCTTTTCTTCGTAAGAACGCTTATAGCCCATGCGGCCCTTACCTTGCCTGGTTTTCTATTATATCATACCTTCCGGCGCGGCGGGGGTTCAAAACTGCCCGAACTTCCGTCCCCCCTTTTTGTCTCCTCCCTCGCTTTTTCTGTTCACGGCGGCCTGATTTCCGGTATAATGGCCTTCCAGCCCGGCTGGGTGCGCCCTCCCGCGCGTGGAGCGGGGGCCTCTCAGGGTCGGGGTTGCCTGGAGTGTCAGTCTGGGAGTCTGTCTGTGCGGATTTTTGTCACCGGTTTGAGCGGCCAACTGGGGCAGGCCCTGAAGGCCCGCCTGCGCGATCACACTCTGGCGGGCGGGAGTCTGCCCGATTGGGACATGATGGACGCCGCGCTGGTCAGGGAGACGCTGCGAGCCTTCCGGCCTGACGTGGTGATCCACACCGCCGCTCTCACGGCGGTGGATTACTGCGCCCGTCACCCTGAAGAAGCCATCCGGGTGAACGGTGTGGGCACGTATAACGTCGCGCTGGCCTGCCGCGAGGTGGAAGCCCTGCTGGTCGCGATCAGCAGTAACGAGGTCTTCGACGGGCAGCTTGACCGCCCCTACTATGAGTACGACCGGCGAAACCCCGTCAACCCCTATGGATATTCCAAGTACGTGGCGGAGCAGGTCGTCGAGCGCATCATGCCGCGCTACATGATCGTGCGCACCGCCTGGCTCTTTGCCCCCGGCGGGCGGAACTTCATCCATAAGATTCTGGCCCGCGCCCGTGCCGGTGAGCCTCTGCGCGTGGTGACGGACGAGGTGAGCTCACCCACCTATGTTGTGGACCTGGCCGACGCGCTCGCCCGCCTGATCGAGACCGGTCGCCCCGGTGTGTACCATCTGGTGAACGAGGGAGCCTGCTCGCGCTATGAGTTCGCGCGGGAGGCGTTACGGCTGGCGGGCCTTGAGGAAGTGCCCATCGAGCCGATCCGTCTGGCCGATTTCCCCCGCCCGTCCACCCCGCCGCCTCACACGCCGCTGGTGAACATCTTCGCCTCGGCGGCGGGCGTTGATCTGCGTCCCTGGCGGGAGGCGCTGGCCGAGTATATGGTCCGGCACGAGCGGGGTCTGGCCCCTGAGCGCGATTGAGCGGGCGCGGAGTGCGTCTCACCGGTCTCTGGCTATGAGCGATCTTCCCCTTGTCTCGGTCATTATCCCCAACTGGAACGGGGTCAGGTTTCTGCCGGTGTGTCTCGACTCGCTCCGGCGGCAGACCTACCCGCGTCTTGAGATCATCGTCGTGGATAACGCCTCAACCGATGGCTCGCAGGCGCTCGTGCGGGAGCGTTACCCCGAAGTCCGGTTGATTCAATTGCCGGAGAACAGGGGCTTCACCGGGGCCTGCAACGCGGGGATAGAGGCCTCGCGCGGGGAGATCGTCATCCTCCTTAACAACGACACCGAGGTAACGTCCGGCTGGGTGGCGGAGGTCGTGGCCGCCTTTGAGCGCCACCCTGAGGCCGGGATGGTCGCCAGCAAGATGCTGCTCTACGACCGGCGCGACACGCTGCACACCGCCGGGGATGTCTATAGCCTGGACGGGTTGCCCGGCAACCGGGGGGTGTGGCAGAAGGACGGAGAGCGTTACAATACAGAGCTGTATGTGTTCAGCGCCTGCGGCGGTTCGGCGGCGTATCGCCGCGCCATGCTGGAGCAGATCGGCCTGCTGGACGAGGATTTTTTCTTCTCCTGTGAGGATATTGATCTCGGCTGGCGGGCACAACTGGCCGGGTGGCGTTGCGTGTACGCGCCGGAGGCGGTCCTGTACCATCATCTGGCGGCGACCGGCGGGGATGTGACGGCCAGCTTTTACAACGGTCGTAACTATCTGTGGCTGATCGCCAAGAACTACCCCGGCCCTCTGCTGCGCAAACACTGGCCGGAGATTGTGCGGGCACAACTGCGCCTTGCGTGGGAGGCGATCCGGGCCTGGCGCGGCGAGGCGGCCCGTGCCCGCCTGCGCGGGATGCTCGTCGGGCTGCTGACGCTGCCCCGCGCCCTGCGCAAGCGTCGGCAGGTGCAGGCCATGCGCACCGTTTCGGTCGAGTATCTGGAGTCGATCCTGACGCCATCCGGCAGGGATGGCCGGGAGTGAGTGAGGAGACCATGCCTGAGATCATCATCTCCGCCGGGGATGTCTCCCTGCGGGCGGAACTGAACGACAATCCCACGGCCCGGCAGATATGGGAGGCCCTGCCCATCGAGGGGCAGGCCAACCGCTGGGGCGATGAGATTTACTTTGAGATTCCGGTGAAGGCCCCTCAGGAGCCGGACGCCCGCGAGGAGGTCGAGGTGGGCGAGCTGGGGTACTGGCCGGTGGGGCGTGCCTTCTGCATCTTCTTTGGCCCGACGCCGATCAGCACCGGCGATCAGCCCCGTGCCGCCAGTCCGGTCAACATTCTGGGGCGCGTGCTGGGCGATGCGACCGCCTTCCGTGCCGTTCCGCAGGGGGCCACCGTGCGCCTTGAGCGTGCCGCCGAATCCTGAGGGAGTTTTGAGGGCTGTATGACCGATTCAGAGATAGAGAGGCCCCTGCTCTCGATCATCATCCCGGCCTACAACGAGGAGGCCCGCCTGCCTGCCAGTCTGGAACAGATCGAGGCGTTCGTGGCGGAGCAGGACTATCCGGTCGAGGTGATCATCGTCAACAACAACAGCAGTGACGCCACCCCCCGCATCGGGGAGGCGTTCGTCGAGAAGCATCCCGATTACGCCCGCCTGCTGCACGAGCCGCGTCAGGGGAAGGGAGCCGCCGTCCGAACCGGCATACTGGCCGGACGGGGGGAGTTCCTCTTCATCTGTGACGCTGATCTTTCGATGCCGATTGAGGAGGTCAATAAGTTCCTGCCCCCCGCGCTGGATAGCTACGATGTCGCCATCGCCAGCCGCGAAGCGCCCGGCGCTCGCCGCATCGGCGAGCCGGAATACCGCCACCTCATGGGGCGCGTCTTTAACCTGATCGTGCGCCTGTTTGCCGTGCCCGGCATTCAGGATACTCAGTGCGGTTTCAAGGTCTTTCGGCAGGAGGTGGCCGGGGAGGTCTTCCCGCGCCAGACGATTGACGGCTGGGGCTTTGATGTCGAGGTGCTGTTCATCGCCCGGCGGCTGGGCTACCGGCTGGTCGAGGTTCCGATCACGTGGTACTACAGGCCGCAGAGCCGGATCAACCCCCTTCGCGATTCGATCAACATGTTTCTGGAGGTCATGCGGGTGCGGCTCAACGGCTGGCGCGGTCTGTATGACCGGGACGGCTCATGAACGACTCCGCCACCGACATGCTCCTCTATGAGAAGGCCTTTCTTGAAAAAGGCCACTCGCTGATCGCGGGCGTTGACGAAGCCGGTCGTGGCGCGTGGGCCGGTCCGGTGATCGCGGCGGCGGTGATCCTGCCGCTTGATCATGAACACCTGCTCGGCGAACTGGAGGGCGTGCGGGATAGCAAGCTCTGTACCGCCCGTCAGCGTGACGTATCCTACGAGGTGGTGCGCTCGGTCGCGCTGGCGATTGGCGTCGGTTCCGCCTCGGCGGGCGAGGTGGACAGAATGGGCGTTGTTCCGGCCAGCAGGCTGGCAATGCGCCGGGCGGTGGAGAAGCTCTCCCCCCGACCGGACGCTCTCCTGATAGACGGTGGCTATATGCGCCTCAGGGATGTTGGGCTGGAGCAGCAGCCGCTTGTCAAAGGGGAGTTGAAATCCATCAGCATTGCGGCGGCCAGCATCATCGCCAAAGTGGAGCGTGATCGCCTGATGATCCGGCTGGCCGGGCAGTACCCGGACTATGGGTTTGCCCGGCACAAAGGGTACGGCACGCCGCAGCACCGGCGGGCGCTGGCTGAACTCGGCCCCTGCCCCATCCACCGGCGCAGCTTCGCGCCTGTCCGGCGACGGCTCATGGAGCAGACAGGGTAAACGGTGCGGATCGCTCTTGTCCACGACTGGCTGAACCAGCACGGCGGCGCGGAAAAGGTGCTGGAGGCGATGGTCGGGCTGTACCCCGACGCGCCGGTGTATACGTCCATGTATGCGCCGGATCGGATGCCGGAGGCCTACCGCGCCTGGGACATCCGCACAACGTGGATGGACAGGCTGCCCGGCATCCATGCCCATCACCAGCCCTACCTCCCGCTTTACCCCCTCGCCTTTGACCGGCTCGACCTGAGCGATTATGACGTGGTGCTTTCCAACAAGAGCGGATTCTGTCACGGCGTCAGGACGGACGGGGCGCTGCACATCTGCTACTGTCTGACGCCCACACGCTACCTCTGGCAGTTTGATGCCTACATCGAGCGCGAGCGGCTCTCTCCGGCGCTGGCGGCTGCGCTCAGGCCGCTGGTGGGGGTGCTCAAACGCTGGGATTATGCGGCGGCGCAGCGCGTGGATCACTTTATCGCCATCTCGTCTGAGATTCAGCGGCGGATCGCCCGTTACTACCGTCGCGATTCGGTTATTCTATATCCACCGGTTGAAACGTCCCGCTATGCCCCCGCCGACCGGCACGATGATTATTATCTTGTCGTTTCGCGCCTGATCCCGTATAAACGGGTGGACCTCGCCGTCCGGGCCTGCACGCGGCTGGGATTGCCGTTGCTGGTGGCCGGGTCGGGCCGTGACCGTGAGCGGCTGGAGGAGATGGCCGGGCCGACGGTGCAGTTTCTGGGCCGTGTTCCAGATGAAGACCTGCCCGACCTGCTGGCCCGTTGCCGGGCGTTCCTGTTCCCCGGTCTGGAGGATTTCGGGATTGCGCCGGTCGAGGCCCAGGCGGCGGGCCGCCCCGTGATCGCCTATCGGGGTGGGGGGGCGCTCGATACCGTCATCGAGGGTGAAACCGGGCTGTTCTTTGACGAGCAGAGCGTCGAGAGCCTCTGCGATGCGCTGGAGCGTTTCGAGGGGATGACGTTCAGCCCTGCCGCCTGCCGCGCCAGCGCCGAGCGTTTTGACGCGGCGGTCTTCGACCGTGAACTGGCGGCCTTTGTCCGCACGCGGTACGATGATCGGCGGCGGGGACGCCCCGCCGGAGACGCGGAGTCTGGCAGGTAACCGTATGGAATTACGCGCACTGTGGAAGATCGTTAAGCGGCGCTGGTGGCTGATCGCCTTACCGGCGGTCGTCGCGCTGGCGTATGCGGCTTATGGCGTCCTGAAAGCCCCCTCCGGCGGAGGCTACGGGACGAGCATTCGCTTTACGGCGGCCACCCCGCCGGGCAGCGAGGCGATCAGTTACGAGGATGGCGAGTATTACCCCTGGCTTTCGTCGGAGTACGTCATCAACGCGCTGACCGACTGGGTCAGGACGGGCACGTTTGCGCAGGAGGTCAGCGCCACGCTGGATGAGCGCGGGATCACGATCCCGGCGGGCGCGATTCAGGGGGCCGTCGCGGCGGACAATGAGCGCAGCGTGATGGTGCTTTACCTCAACTGGGGCAACCCGGACGAACTGGCCGCGCTGGCGGATGCGGCGGCGGTGGTTTTGCAGGAGCGCAGCACGGACTACTTCCCCCAGTTTGGCGAGAACGGGGTCGAGGTCGTCCCGCTGGACGTTCCGGCCATCGGGCCGGTTCCGCCGCCCCTCAGCGTGCGTCTGGAGCCGCTTGTCCGTTTCGGGCTGGGGCTGGCCGCAGGGGTGGCGCTTGCCTTTCTGGTTGAGTACCTTGACCCGACCCTGCACGAGCGGGCCGAGGTCGAGGCGCTGGGGATTCCCGTTCTGGCCGAGATACCGCCTGAGCGAAGGAAACGCCCCTGAGCGGCGGCAGCCGGAAACCGGTAGAAGGAGTTTAAAGAGGCTTTATGCAATTGCAGACCTATGCACGCATTCTGTGGCGGCGGGGCTGGATCATGCTCCTGCTGGCCGTTATCATGGCAGCGGCGGCGTTCGGGTTCAGCACGATCATGGAAAAGCGTGCTCCGGTTTATAAGTCGACGATCAAGATTCTGGTCCAGCCCGCGCGGACGGACTTCGGACAGGCGCAGGCGGCCAAGACGTTGCTCCGCTCGTATGTCGCCTGGATGGACAGCAACTATCGCGCCGCTGAGGTGATTGACCGTCTCCAGCTTGATATGACGCCGGAGCAACTGCGGAGCGATGTCACCATCGCCAGCGACGACTCGCGCCTTGTGATCCAGCTTGACGTGGAGAACTCGAACGGGGACGTTGCCAACGACATCGCCCGTGAGTGGGCCAATCTCTTTGTGCAGTGGCGTAACGAGCAGAATCAGACCGTCCGGCGCGAAGACCGGATAGATGCCTTTATTCTGGATGATCCGCGCTATGTGCTGGATAGCCCCAAGACAACGGTAAACACCATCGCCGGGGGAATGCTGGGCTTCCTGATCGGGCTGGGGATCGTGTTTGTGCTCGAATATATGGAGGCGGGCGTCATCCGCTCGCCGGAGGACGTGGAGCGCTTCCTCGATCTGCCCGTTCTGAGCGCGATCCCTCCGACCGAGGGCTGAGATGAAGATACAGCGAAGCGATAACGAGGTTGCCTGATGGCTGATGTGAACCTGATCACGCTGACCAACCCCCGCTCCCCGGCGAGCGAGGCTTACCGCACCCTGCGAACGAACCTGAATTTCTCCAGCCTGAGCGAGCCGTTGCACACGCTGGTGGTAACCAGCCCCGCGCCGGAGGAGGGGAAAAGCATCGCGCTGGCGAATCTGGCCGTCACGCTGGCCCAGAGCGGCAAAAAGACTATCATAGTAGACTGTGACCTGCGGCGGCCCCGGCAACATCTCATCTGGGGCGTGGAACAGTCGCCCGGCCTGACGACGATGGCGCTGGAGAATCTGGATGTCCCGCCCCTTGTGGATGTGGGGGTGGAGAATCTCCGCCTGTTGCCCAGTGGCCCGCTGCCTTCTTACCCGGCGGATCTGCTGGGTTCGCCACGCATGGACGTGATTATCGAGCGGCTCAGGGCGGAAGCCGAGATGGTCCTGTTCGATGCGCCGCCCGTCATCGCGGTGACGGATGCGACACTCCTGGCGGCCAAGCTGGACGGCGTGCTGCTGGTGCTGCGGGCGGGCGGAACTCGCCGCGAGCACGCGGAGCAGGCCAAAGAGCTGCTGGAACGGGTCAACATTCGGATCGTCGGGGCCGTCCTGACCAACGCGGAGACGGCTCAGATGGGCGGCTATTACGCCGAGTAACCGATCTCTGGAAGAATAACTGGATGGCTTGCCTGCCGTCCCTGCGCCAGCACAGGAGGGCGTTATGAAATCGCTGCCGATGTCACTGGACCGTCTTCACCGTCTGGAGCACATCACCTTGGGCACGCTCCGGACGCTGGATCGTGATCATACGGTGGTGCTGTTGCCGGTCGGCATGATCGAGGAGCACGGCGACCACCTGCCGATGGGGACGGACAACTTCGCCGTGGAAGCCCTGACGCTCACGGTCGTGGCCTGGCTGCTGGAGAATGATCCGCAGCTTCACGTGTTGTTGCTGCCCACCATCCCTTACGGAACCGATCCGGTTGATCTGCGCCGTAAGGAGCTTTTCGAGAGGGCGGGGAGCGTGTGGATCAGCCGCGAGACGCTCAAGCGGATCGTCAGCGAAGTTGTCGGGCACGTCCTGCGCTACGGCTTCCGCTATGTCTTCCCGATCGGGTTTCACGGCGGGCCGGGGCAGAGCCTGGCGCTGGCCGAGGTATGCGCCGAGATGCGCGAGCAGCACCCCGGCCTCGTGATGTATGAGCCGATCGGGTACGTGATGGCCGGGGCCGAGCGTTTCATGACCCCCGGGCTGGAAACGCTGCTGGGGCGCCCGCTCACTCCGGCGGAACAGGTGGCCCTGAAGGGCAGCGTCCACGCCTCGATGTTTGAAACCTCGATGATGCTCCACCTGCGCCCCGATCTGGTCAAGCCGCTCTACAGGCGGCTGCGGACGATTGAGTGGAACCAGCTCTATCAGATGCCCGACTGGCCCGGCTATGTCGGTTCCGGCCCGGCCCACGCCGACGCCGGGATCGGCGGGGCGGTGTTGCGCTGGCGCGGCGTGCGGGCCGGATCGCTGATCCTGCGGGCCCTCAACGGCGAAGACCTCTCGGAATTGCCGCGTC
>DRKO01000033.1 GCA_011051745.1 Chloroflexota bacterium
GAGATGGAGGCCGAGGGGCGGGAGGCCCCGAAGTTCTGGGCGAACATCATGCTGGGCATCCCCGGAGAGACGCACGAGGACGCCTTCAAGACAATGCGTATGCTCAAATCCATGCGCCGTGTACATCCCTCTATCTCGTTTTACGCGCCTTACCCCGGCTCCGCGCTGGGTTACCAGCTTATCGCCGAGGGTAAAAGCCTGATGACCAAAGAGAACTATCACCGCTACCCCGACGATGAGAAGGTCAAGGGGGTTGATTACCAGTTCTACCGGGAGCTTCTGGCCGGAAAGTATGACGACGAGATCAACCGGGGGCTGGACGAAGAGGCCCGGAAGCGGAGAGGTGTGTTCACAGATTCTCTGGCAAAGGCGTGAGACGATGAGCAGCTTCAGCAATCCTCACTACATGTACCTGTTTAACATGAAGAACGGGAAAAAGAAGCTGGCATACGGGGAGTCCCCGGAGGACGCGCTGGAGATTCTCCGTATCCGCCTAACGGACGAGGAGATGGATCAGATCATCAAGGACGAGTACGTCCGGATTCGGCAAAGAGACCTGCAGAAGTACGTTGATCAACTGGGATAAGCGTCCCCTGACGCAACAGCCCTGATGAAGATGCCCGCGCTCTGGCGGGCATCTCGCGTTATGGGAGTCTGCCGGCCTGCGCGGGAGGCCCCTCTGCCGGGGAAATCCGGCACTGCCTGTAGAACGCGATAAGGAAACCCCCGATCAGCAGCGTGCGCACCGGCACGGTGAGATACAGCCCCCACAGCGCCCCGCGTGAGAGCATGAGCGGCCACTCAAGGAAGTTGACCAGCGAGAAGGCCAGAATCGCCAGAACGCCCTCCCGCGTGGGGAAGACCAGCAGGAGCAGGGGGATGAGCATCTGCATCCACTGGGTGCTCCAGCCCTTTGACCAGAGCAGGAAGACGCACCACGTCACGCCGAGGAACGCCACCACCGAGAGATCGGTTCGCCGGAGGGGCCGCGTGAAGAGATACAGATACACCCCCCCGAAGACGATCAGGGTCAGCCACGGCGGGATCGCGGGCGGATGGCCGATCATCCCGGCGGCTCTGGCCGGGTCCAGCCGCTCGACCAGAGGGCCGAAGTTGCCCGTTATGAGGTTCCCGTCAAGCAACGCCCAGATCGTCTGCCAGCTTGATTTGCTCCACTGCGCCTGCAGCGAGGCGAAGCCAAAGGCCGGACTGAGGATCAGGAAGGGCAGGTAGGCCCCGATGCCCAGTCCGGCAGAAGGGCAGTGTAGACAAGCGATCTCTTCAACGGCCTGAAGCGCCATACCACCGGCAACAGCAGGCCGGGCGTCACCTTGATCAGCGCTCCGGTGGCGATAGCGAGCGCCGAGCGGATGTCCTGCCCCTCAAGCAGCCACCACAGCCCCAGCAGCATGAAGAAGGCGATCACCGGTTCGATGTCCCACATCATCAGCACGGAGGGCACGCCGAGCAGAGCATACACCCAGGCGATATCAAGCCCGCGCTCTGGACCGTACAGCCGTCCCCCGATGCGATGCATGAGCCACAGGTTGCCCGCATCCGCCAGCAGCACGAGCAGGCTCAGCGCATAGTAGTAGGCGTGTTCCGACGATCCTCCCCATGTTATCAGGAGCTGATACAGGCCGAAGTTCGCCCAGCCGAAGAGGGGCGGATATTCCACCCAGTAGCCGATGAAGGGCAACCGGCCCGTTACCCGCGTGATCTCCGCCACCCGGTAGTAGTTTGTGAAGTCCCCGTAGGCGATCAGGCCGGAGAGATCGAAGCCGACCAGCAAGGAGAGCCGCAGGCCGATGAACAGCATCAGCAGCAGCCGGAAGTCGCGTAGCGGCGACAGGGGTTGTTGCCCGGATGGTTGCTCAGTCGTCAGAGGCCCCCTCCCGAACATAGATACTCGCCATCTCATCGGTGTAGGCGCGTTGCCAGCCCTCGCTCAACGCCAGCACCTGCGCCAGCGGGCTGCCGGTCTCGATCAGGACGGTGTTTGCGCCGGTGTCTGCCAGGGCATCCTCCCAGCCGGACTGAGCGAAGTAGATTTTGAGGTACGTTCGCAGCAGTTCGTCCCCGTACAGATCGGTGCGACCATCCACATAGACGGGATAATCGCGGGCCGCCCAGATCAGATAGCCACCCCAGTTATAACTGTTGAACAGCGGCCCCGGCGGCCGGTGTTCCTCCAGATAGGCGACGGCGTCCACCGGCAGGAGGGCTCGTTCTGCCTCGTCGAGCGTCTCCGGTGCGAGGGCGACGGAGACTTTGACCACCACAGCCACAAGCCCCAGCACGATCAGCCCCCAGTTGAGGGCCAGCCTCACCCCCTCTGGAGGGGCGTCCATCTCCAACCGGAGCGGTTGCCCGGCCAGCCACGCGCTCAGGTGCAGGGCCATCACCGGAGCGGCCACAACGGCAAACAGCGCGATATTGCGTCCGGCCAGCAGGGCACTGTACGCCGTCCCGCTGAAGAGGATGGCATCGCGCCAGTCCAGCCGTTCGGGTGAGAATCCGACGGCGAGGAAGGTTCCCAGCAACAGCCAGATGAAGGGCCACATCTCCCGCAGGTGGAAGTTCGGGGAAGCCCACTCGCGGATGAAATCCTGCAACACTCCGATCCCCACCGTCTGGAAGGGGTAGAGCAACATACGCGGGCCATAGGGGTTGAGCCCGACCACAGCGGCGGAGATCAGCCCCACCACGACAAGACGCCACACCGGACGGAGAGTCGGCTGCTCCGCCTCCTGGTCCTGCGATCGGTTCAGCACGCCGTCGAAGAGCCAGCGCGCACCCTCCCCTATCGTCGTCAGCACCATCAGGATGAACCCGATCGCAAAGCCGCCGTGCAGGTTCGCCCACAGGATCATGAGCGGAGGGATCAGCCACAGGCGATCTTTCCCCTGCCGGTACAGCCACAGCAGGTATAAAACGACCGTGCTCAGGAAGAAGGATATCATCTGCGGGCGTGGCGACCAGAACACAGCCGCCGTTGCCCCTGCGAGAATGGTCACAAACCCTCGCACGAAGGCGTTGCCCTCGCATATCAGGTAGACAAGCGTCATCCCCGCCGTCGCGAGGAGGGCGGTATAGAGCAGCAGGCCGAGGTCGCCGAGCAGAGCGTAAGCGGCGTAGAGGATGATCTGCGAAAGCCAGGAATGGTTAACCCACGCCTCCCCGTAGCGCGAGTGTGAGAACAGATCAACGGTCAGTATTGCGCGATGCTCCACCTGCCACTGCCCGGCCCGCAGATGCCACAGCAGGTCGGTATCCAGCGGGGTGCGGGCCGCCATCGCGAAGATGGCGGCAATCGTAACCACCATCACAAGGCGGCTGAGCGTCAACGAGCGGAGGACTTTCACGGTTCAATAGCTCCTGACCGGCGTTACAGAGCGACTCTGTGCGTATGCTACGTCATCCGTGCGAGATGAACAAGTTCACTATGGCTCGCCGTCGGCGGGAGCGTCCGGGTCCCCGGCGTAGCCTGCGGGACGGATATAGCGTGCCTGTAGATATTTGCCCAGCGCCTCCTTCAGCGCGTCTTTCATCAGGTTGCCGGAGATGTGCATCAGGGTGTCGCTGTAGAGCGGGTCAATCCCCATGCTGGCCTGACAGGGGTAGTGATGATGATGCAAACCGGCCTGCTCGACCGCGTCGTCAACCGGCGTACCGGCCAGCTTCTCCGCCACGAAGCGAGCACATCCGCAGCAGGCGTCCCGCCGGACGTTTACTTCCGTGATCCGGCGGGTCTGCTCGTCCACCACAGCCTCGAAGGCCGGGCGGCCAAAATGGCGGGCGAACTCCCGGATGAGGGGGTGATCGTAGGACTGGCGGAGCCGCAGCGCGTTGAAGTGCGTCTCGGTCAGCGAGCAGAAAGGCATCGGCGTGACGCAGGCCACGCCAATCCGCTCCAGCCAGCCGCGCAACTGACGCGCCAGCCCGATCGGCAACCAGGCCTGATTATCAATCGGCGCGATGACGGCCTGAGCGCCTGCCATGCGGGCGATGTCGGGGATCATCTCGGCCACGCCGCGCACCTCGGCCAGCGAGAGGATCAGATCGGCAGGGGGAAAGGAGTCGGGAAGGTAGTCTTCTGGATAGTCCAGAATGGGGGGGAGCACCCTGGGGGTCTGCCACACCAGGATCACCCAGTCGCGGGGGGCGTGTTGCTTCAGATTATCCACATGTCGCTGTCCGTATTCGCCGGTGATCAGAGTCAGTATCCGCATCGGGGCAGCCTCCTTGCAACCTGAGAAGTGGATGAACCAATTATCGCACAGTTGCGAGAGGCCGGGTATGATCCGGGTCACATCATTGTTACAACAGGGCGGAGGAAATCATGAACAACCGGCACGAGGACGAACGATCAGACATTCAGGTTGAGGGGTGGGTCTGCCCCCTGCCACTGCGCGATTACCCGAATATCGTCATGGGACACGGCGGCGGGGGGAAGCTCTCTTCCGATCTGGTGGAGCATATCTTCAAGCCCCTGTTTGATAACCCCATCCTGAACGAACTGGGCGATCAGGCCGTCCTTGAGATCAACGGCCTGAAGCTGGCTTTTACAACCGACTCGTTCACCGTCAGCCCTCTATTCTTCCCCGGCGGGGACATCGGCAGTCTGGCCGTGCACGGCACGGTCAACGATCTGGCCGTCAGCGGAGCCAAGCCGCTCTTTATGAGCGCCGGTTACATTCTGGAGGAAGGGCTGCCGATTGACACGCTGGGGCAGGTGGCGGCCTCGATGGCGAACGCGGCCCGCGCCGCCGGAGTCCAGATCGTCACCGGCGATACCAAAGTGGTTGAGAAAGGGCACGGCGACGGCGTGTACATCAACACGACCGGCATTGGCGTAATCCCGCCCGGCGTGCACATCTCCGCCCGCAACGCCCGCCCCGGCGATGTGATTCTGGTCAGCGGGCCGATAGGCGAGCACGGGATCGCGATCCTCTCCGTCCGGGAGGGCCTGACGTTTGAAACCGAGCTGCAGAGCGACAGCGCTCCGCTGCACGATCTGGTCGCCACCATGCTGGACGTGACGACGGATATTCATTGTATGCGCGACCCGACGCGGGGCGGCGTGGCCGCCACGCTGAACGAATTCGCCCGCGCCTCGCACGTCGGGATCGAGGTTGACGAGGCGGCGGTCCCCATCCCGCCCGCCGTCGCGGCTGCCTGTGAGATGCTGGGGCTGGACCCCTTCTATGTGGCGAACGAGGGGAAGCTGGTGGCCGTCGTCCCGCCGGAGGTGGCCGATCCCCTGCTGGAAGCGATGCGCTCCCATCCGCGCGGGCAGGAGGCCACGCTCATCGGACGTGTGACCGATGAGCACCCCGGCGTGGTGGTCGCCCGGACGGTTCTCGGCGGTAGCCGCGTGGTGGATACGCTCGTGGGCGAGCAGTTGCCCCGCATCTGCTGATCCGTATCCGGCGGCAGGGGTTCCACAGGATGCGAGGGGAGTTTCCCGTCCGGGCATGGCGGGCCAGCGTGGCCGCCCTGACCGGCGTTCTGGCACTGGTTGCCCTGCTGGCGGCGCTCGCGCTGGGCGGCGTCAGCGACCCCCGTCCCGCCGGGCCGTTGCAGGTGGACGCCTCGCCGGATGACGCGGCGGGCTGGGCGCTGTGGCCTTCCTCTGCGGAGAGCGACACAGGAGGCGGCGAGTATCTCGTGACGGTTCCTCCACAGGGAGGGCGGGCGCTGGTCACTGCGCCTTACACTCTGCGCCCACCCTGCACGCTGGAGATGTCCGCCCGACACGTGGCCGGGCCTTCCGAGGCGGGTTTCGGCCTCTGGTGGGGGGAAGTTCCCGCCGGGCCGTACTGGGTTGTCGCCGTGAACGGCGACGGCTACTTCGCCGTCTTCCGCGTTGAGGGCGATGAGATACAGTTCATTGAGGAGTGGCAACTGTTTCCGCATCTCTCGCGGGAGGGAGCTACCGAACGCCTGTGGGTGACCGTTCAGGAGGGGCGGGCGCTCGTCCGGCTTAATGATGAGGTCGCGGCCTCGTTCGGAATGCCCGCGACCGCTCCGCTTCACACGGGCCTCTACGTCGAGGCCAGCAGGCGGGGAGACGCGACCGTCGCCTTTGAGCGGTTGAGAATCTGGCAGGCGGAGCCTGTCGAGTGATCACATCTGGAAGGGAATGCAGACCGATGCCCGAAAAGCCCGTTTATCTGGACTATAACGCCACCACGCCGGTGGATGCCGAAGCGGTGGCGGCAATGCTCCCCTACCTGAGCGAACGTTTCGGCAACCCGTCGAGCGCTCATCCCTATGGCCGCGAAGCCCGGCAGGCCGTCGAGCGTGCCCGCGCTCAGGTGGCCGACCTGCTCGGCTGCCAGCCGGAGGAGATCGTCTTCACCGGCGGCGGAACCGAGTCAAACAACACCGTGATCAAAGGGGTTGCCGAGGCGTACCGGGAGCAGGGGAAACACATCATCACCACCGCCATCGAGCACCCGGCTGTGCTGGAGCCGTGTGAGTGGCTGGCTACTCGCGGCTATCAGGTTACCATCCTGCCCGTAGATGAGCACGGGCGGCTCACCCCCGCCACCCTCGAGAAGGCGCTGATGCCGGGGACGATTCTTGTTTCCGTGATGCTGGCGAACAACGAGATCGGGACGATCCAGCCCCTCGCCGAAGTCGCGCGGCTGGCACATGCACGCGGCGCTCTGGTGCACACCGACGCCGCGCAGGCGACGGGCAAGATTCCGGTGGATGTGAAGGCACTGGGGGTGGACTTCCTCTCGGTGGCAGGCCACAAGCTCTATGCCCCCAAGGGGGTGGGCGCACTCTACATACGGGAGGGCCTGCGTCTGCCGAAGTTCATGCACGGGGCCTCTCATGAGGCCAACCGGCGGGCGGGGACGGAGAACGTGCCGGGCATCGTCGCCCTGGGGCAGGCGGCGGAAGTCGCCCGCCGCGACCTGAGCGAGAACATGGCACATATGCGGGCGATGCGCGACCGGCTGTGGGAAGGCCTCTCCGCCCGAATCCCGGACATCCGGCGCAACGGGCACACTGAGCATGGCCTGCCTAACACGCTGAGCGTCAGCTTTCGCAATGTCGAGGCGAACGCGCTTCTGGAGCGCATCAGCGACCGCGTGGCAGCCTCGGCAGGGGCCGCCTGCCACGCCGATGAGGTCAGCGTCTCGGCGGTGTTGCAGGCCATCGGGCTGCCGCTCGAATACGCAATGGGCACGCTGCGCCTCTCGGTCGGCAAAATGACGACGCCACAGGAGATTGATACCGCCGTCGCGGCGCTCGTCGAGGCCGTCGGAGAGCTGCGCACGGCGTCTCCCCCTTCGTTCACGCTCTGAGCATCTCTATCCGGGAAATTGCCTTTTCGTCATCAGCGAGAAACCATGCACCGAAGAAAAACACTCCTCTCACGGCTGAACGCGATCAGCATCATGACACTTTTTCTCTTCACTTCTGGACTGGCGGCCTGCTCCCCGGCTGATCCGCCGCCCGCCGACGGGATGCCGGACCCCCCGGCGGAAGAGAGGCCGGGGATCGTCACCCCCTCGCCTGCGGCGACGATCTCGCCCCCGACCCCGATTCCACCTCCGACCGAAGCACCGACCCCCTCGCCGACGCCTTTACCGGAACGAATCGTTGACTCACACGGCGTCGAAATGGTGCTGGTTCCGGCGGGGGAGTTCATCATGGGCAGCGAGGAGGGCTTCCCGGACGAGGTTCCCGTCCATCGGGTTTACGTGGACGCCTTCTACATTGACCGGCTGGAGGTCACAAACCGCGAATACCGCGCCTGTGTGGAGGACGGGGCCTGTGAGCCGCCCCGCCGCGCGGACTGTTGCAGCGAGCAGCCGGGGAACGCCATCTGGCCGGATTACTTCTACAACCCGGACTTTGACGATTATCCGGTCATTTTTATTAGCTGGTACGATGCTTACGACTACTGCTCATGGCGCGGGGTGCGTCTCCCTACCGAGGCGGAATGGGAGAAAGCGGCGCGGGGAACCGATGGGCGGACCTATCCCTGGGGCAACGACGATCCCACCCCGGAACGTCTGAACTTCACCTGGCCGGAAGGGACGTTCGACGAGAGGCCTCTGTACCACACCGCACCGGTCGGGAGCTACCCGGCAGGGGCCAGCCCTTACGGCGTGCTCGACATGGCGGGCAACGTCTATGAGTGGGTGTATGACCTCTACTCGCCGGATTACTACAGAATCTCGCCCTATGAGAATCCCACAGGGCCGGAGGAAGGGACCTATC
>DRKO01000034.1 GCA_011051745.1 Chloroflexota bacterium
ACGCTCTCTATTCCCCAGTGGGCGGTACAAGACTCGAACTTGTGACCTCGTCGATGTCAACGACGCGCTCTAGCCAACTGAGCTAACCGCCCTTCGCCTATGAATTATAAGCAGAATCCGGACCGGCGTCAACAGGAACGCGGCCTCCGATTCCGGCGCGGTTACGCCGACCGCGCCGGTGGATTTGACATCCCCATACCTTCGTGCTAACTTTGCGTCTACGGGCCACGAATCCGATCCCGGCAGAGGTTGAAGGCAGAGGGGCTCCATTCGTTGAGTGAACAGGAACGGGACGAGACTCTACTCACCGGTCTGGTCGTCAAGGCCCAGAGTGGCTTTTTCACCGTCCAGACCGGGCAGGGACGGATCGTCTGCCGCGTGCGTGGGCGTCTGCTGCGGAAGAACCTCCGCACTGATCCGGTCGCCATCGGCGACCGGGTGAAAATCTCGATCCAGCCCGACGGCAGCGGCATGATCGAAGAGGTGGCCGAACGTGAGCGGGCCTTCACCCGGCAGAAGCCCCCGCCGGAAGGACGCCGCGCAGACAGGCTTCCCGACCGCGAAGAGGTGATCATCGCCAACCCCGATCAGGTGGTTTTCGTCTTCGCCTGTGCGGAGCCCGCCCCGCGCTTCCGAATGCTTGACCGCTTCCTCGTCATCGCCGAAAAGGCGCAGATCCCCGCTATCATCTGCGCCAACAAGATTGACCTCGTCAGGCGGCGGGAAGCTAAAGAGATGTTCGACCTCTACGACGCGATCGGCTATCCGGTCATCTACACCAGCGCGACTAAAAAGATCGGGATCAAACAGCTACGCGAGGCGCTGACGGGGAAAATCTCGGCCCTGACCGGCCCCTCCGGCGTGGGCAAGAGCAGCCTGCTGAACGCCATGCAGCCGGGGCTGGGGCTGGCGGTGAAGGCCGTCAGCCAGGCGACGGCCAAAGGGCGGCATACGACCGTCGCTCCTGAGTTGTTCCCTCTGGAGGGGGGCGGCTACGTGGCCGATACGCCGGGGATCAGGGCGATTGGCCTGTATAACATCGAGCCGTCCGAGCTCGACGGGTACTTCCCTGACATCCGCCCCTACGTCGGCCAGTGCCGGTTTAACGACTGCCGACATGAGAACGAGCCGGGCTGTGCGGTCCGCGCCGCCGTCGAGCGCGGAGATATCTGGTGGGAGCGCTACGAAAGCTACCTGCGCCTGCGTGAGGAGGCGGAGGAGATTTACTATCGCTGTTAAGGCAGCCGCCGCACCGGAAGCCGCCCGGCCGGCGTAACGCCACACCTCTCGCCCCTCCGTTCCGCTCTCTCTCCGACGACCGGACGCCTGTGGATGCGAAACGTCTGTTAATGCTATAATTGATGATACAGGTATAAATTATGCAGATTGATGATCGTCTCTTTGCCAGAGGGAAAGGCCGGTAATGTCCACTGTGGCGCTTGAGGATGCCCCCGTGCGGATGGTTCGCCTCGCAGCGCTTTCCGTTGCCCTCCACACAACCGCCCCCGCTGATCCCCTCCCCCGGCGAACCCGGCAACCGGGCCAATCGCTCCGGCGCGGCAGCACATAGAACGCGACCGGCTCCCACAGCCGGTTGGCGGGCAGTTCTCGTCAAATACGGGTATTAAGGAGAAACGCATGGCAACTGACCTGGAAACTCGACCGGGGATTGATGATTCCGGCGTACAACTGGAGGCCGCCACGCTGCGCGAGATGTACTGGCAGATGCTACGCGCCCGGCGGACGGATGAACGCGCCTGGGTGCTCCACCGGCAGGGGAAGATCGCCTTCCACATCTCCGGCATTGGGCATGAGGCGATTCAGGTAGGGGCAGCCTTTGCGCTCAGGCCGGGGTACGACTACGCCCTGCCCTACTACCGCGATCTGGCGTTTAATCTGGCGTGGGGATACACGCCCCACGACTTCATGCTGGCGCTCTTCGGCAGGGAGGGGGAGCCGACCAGCGGGGCACGCCAGATGCCTTCCCACTGGGGAACCCGCTCTCTGAACATCATCTCTCAATCCAGCCCGGTCGCGACGCAGGTTCCGCAGGCGGCGGGTGTGGCGCTTGCCATCAAGCTGCGGGGCGAGGATCGGGTCGCCTATACCTCGCTGGGGGAAGGTTCGACCAGCCAGGGCGACTTTTACGAGGGGATGAACTGGGCGGGAGTTCACAAATTGCCCCTGATCTGCGTGGTGGAGAACAACATCTACGCCATCTCCGTGCCCGTACACCTCCAGATGGCGGTTCCCAACGTGGCCGACCGTGCGCCGATGTTCGGGGTGGAAGGGGTGATCGTGGATGGGAACGACGTGCTGGCCTGCTACCGCGTGGTGAAAGAAGCCGCCGAGCGGGCACGCAGCGGCGGCGGAGCGACTCTGATCGAGGCCAAAACGTACCGCCCGACCCCGCACTCCTCGGATGACGACGACCGCACCTATCGCCCCCGTGAGGAGGTCGAGCAGTGGAAGAAGCGTGACCCTCTGGCCCGTTTCCAGGCCTATCTGCTGGAGGCCGGAATCCTCGATGAGCAGGCCATCGCAGACTACGAAGCCCGCGCCCGCGAGGAGATCGATCGGGCGCAGGCCGCCGCCGAGGCCGCGCCCTTCCCGCCGCCGGAAGCCGCGCTGGGCGATGTCTTTGCGCCGGTAGACGAAACGCTTCGAGCGGAGGAGTAGCCCCCATGCCTGAGATGACGCTGATTGACGCAATACGGGAGGCAATGGATGAGGAGCTCGCCCGTGATGAGCGCGTGTTTATCACCGGCGAGGATGTAGGCCCGCGCGGCGGCGTGTTCCGTGCCACAATGGGGCTGTACGATAAGTATGGCCCCGACCGCGTGATCGACTCGCCGCTGGCCGAGTTGAGCATCGTCGGGATCGGGATCGGCGCCGCGCTGGCCGGGATGCGCCCCATCTGCGAGATTCAGTTTGCGGATTTCATCCATCCGGCCTTCAACCAGATCATCAGCGAAGCGGCCCGCATGTATTACCGCTCGAACGGCGAGTGGACCGTCCCGCTGGTCATCCGTTCGCCCTATGGCGGCGGGATCGGCGGCGGCCTGTACCACTCCCAGAGCGTCGAGGCTTTCTTCGCTCATGTGCCGGGGCTGAAGGTCGTCATCCCCGCCACGCCCCGTGACGCGAAAGGGTTGCTCAAATCCGCCGTGCGCGATCCCAATCCGGTGCTGTTCTTCGAGCCGAAAAAGGGCTACCGTCTCATCCGGGGCGAGGTCCCGGAAGGCGAGTATACCGTCCCCATCGGCCCGGCGAACGTGACGCGGGAAGGCGACGATCTGACCGTCTACGCCTACGGCATGATGCACTACTACACCCTTCAGGCTGCGGAGCAGGTGGCTGCGCAGGACGGCATTCAGTGTGAGGTGGTGGACATCCGCACGCTGGCCCCGCTGGACAGAGAAACCGTGCTGGGGTCGTTCAGGAAGACGGGCAAAGCGCTGATCGTCTACGAGGACAACCGCTTTCTGGGCTACGGCGCGGAGATCGCCGCCATCCTGAGCGATGAGGGGTTCGAGTACATGGACGGGCCGATCCGCCGCTTGGCTGGCCCGGATGTACCCGGTGTGCCCTTTGCGCACTCGATGGAGCGTTTCTTCATGCCCGGCGTGGAAAAGATCGCAGATGCCATCCGGGAACTGGCAGCGTACTAGCGAGGAGTCTATATGGCGACAGAGGTAATCATGCCCCGGCTGGGGGAAAGCGTTGTTGAGGGGACGATCGGTCGCTGGCTCAAGCAGGAAGGGGAACCGATCGAGGAATTCGAGGGGCTTCTGGAGGTCGAGAGCGACAAGGTAGACACCGAGATTCCGGCCCCTGCGAGCGGCGTCCTGCTCAAAATCTACGTCCCGGCAGGGGAGACCGTGCAGGCGGGCACGCTGCTGGCTGTGATCGGGGAGCCGGGCGAAGAAGTGCCCGAAGCCCCGGTGTCGGAACCGGCAACCGCGCACGTCCCATCCCCCGGCGGAGGAGAGACCGCGCCGACGCCGGTCGCAGCCCCGCCCCGGCGTGAGGCCCCCTCCCCGCCGGAGAGAGGCGGCAACGGCGCGCCGCGCATCTCGCCTGTGGTGGCGCGGATCGCCGCTGAACACGGGATTGACGTAAGCCGGGTCCCCGGAACCGGTCGGGGGGGCCGCGTGACCAAAAAAGACATTCTGGCCTACATCGAGCGGCAGGCGACGGAAGAAGCCCCGGCAGCCGGGGCGGAAGAACTCCCGCCCTGGGAGCAGCCGAGGAGCGGTGATCTCTTCAAGCCGACCGATGATTTGCACCGGCCCGCACCGGCAACAGCCGCCCCGCCCGATCACACGCACGGGCCCCCGCCCGCGCCCGGCCAGCCCGGTGAGATCGTCCCGCTCAGCAAAATGCGGCGTCTGATCGCCGAGCACATGGTGCAGAGCAAGCTCCGCACCGCCCCGCATGTAACCACCGTCTTCGAGGCCGATATGAGCGCGGTTGTTGCGCACCGGCAGGCGCACCTGGAGGACTTCGCCCGCCGGGGGATCAACCTGACGTTCACCGCCTACTTCATCGCCGCCGTCGCAAAGGCGCTCCGTGAGCACCCGATGGTGAACAGCCAGTGGATGGACGAGGGCATCCTGCTGCACCGCGAGGTGAACATCGGGATGGCGGTCGCCGTTGATGAGGGGCTGATCGTGCCGGTGGTCAGGCAGGCCGATGAGCTTTCGCTCGCCGGGCTGGCGCGTCGGATCAACGATCTGGCCGCCCGCGCCCGCGTGGGTCAGCTCCAGCCGGACGAGATCAAGGGCGGGACCTTCACGATCACCAATCACGGCGTATCGGGCAGCCTGTTTGCCACGCCGATCATCAACCAGCCGCAGACGGCGATCCTGGGTGTGGGTGCGATCAAAAAACGGGTGGTGGTGACCGGGGACGACGCAATCGCCATCCGCCCGATGGTCTACCTGACGCTGACGTTTGATCACCGTGTGCTCGACGGCGCAGCCGCCGACTGGTTCATGGCAGATGTGGTGAAGAGGCTGGAGGGCTGGGGATAGCGCCAGCCTGCACGGGAAGAAGCAGAAAGGGGCGGCTGCTCTGTGCAACCGCCCCTTTTATCAGGCAGGTTTTTTATCAGGCAGATACCGGATTACTCTTCGTACGTCTCGACCACTTCGCCCTCGACGATGGGAGCGGCGGCCTGGAAGGTCAGGCCCTGGCCGTCCTCGCGGACATCCACGATGATGTGGTCGCCTTCCTGCACGACGCCGTCCAGCAGGGCCAGCGCAAGCTGATCCACCAGCTCATGCTGGATGGCCCGCTTCAACGGACGCGCACCGTACACCGGATCGTAGCCAACCTCGGCCAGATACTCGCGCGCGGCCTCGGTCAGTTCGATGGTCAGGTTGCGATCCGCCAGGATGCCCCTCAGGCGGTCGATCTGGATATCCACAATGCGCTTGAGGTCCTCCTTCGTCAGGTTGCGGAAGATGATGATCTCATCCAGCCGGTTCAGGAACTCCGGGCGGAAGTGTCGATCCAGCTCCCGCATAACCAGATCGCGGGCCGCTTCGGCGCCCATCTCCTTGATGTACTCGCTGCCGATGTTGCTGGTCATGATGATGATCGTGTTTCGGAAGTTGACCGTGCGGCCATGCCCATCGGTCAGGCGACCCTCGTCGAGCACCTGCAAAAGGGTGTTAAACACCTCTGGATGGGCCTTCTCGATCTCATCAAAGAGCACGACCGAGTAGGGCCGACGCCGGACGGCTTCGGTCAACTGACCGCCTTCCTCGTAGCCCACGTAGCCGGGCGGCGCGCCGATCAGGCGGCTGACGGTGTGGCGCTCCTGATACTCGCTCATGTCAATGCGGATCATGGCGTTCTCATCGTCGAACAGGAACTCCGCCAGAGCACGCGCCAGTTCCGTCTTGCCCACGCCGGTCGGGCCGAGGAACAGGAACGAGCCGATCGGTCGGTTCGGGTCCTGCAGGCCGGTTCGGGCGCGGCGCACCGCGTTGCTCACCGCACGGATGGCCTCATCCTGACCGACCACGCGGGTGTGCAACCGCTCTTCCATGCGGCGCAGCTTCTCCATCTCGCCTTCAAGCAGGCGGCTGACCGGAATACCCGTCCAGTTGCTGACGACCTCCGCGATCTCCTCGGCGTCCACTTCCTCTTTGAGCATTGCGCCGTCCGCCTGAATCTCGGCCAGCCGGGCTTCCTGCTCGGCCAGCTGCTGCTCCAGTTCGCGGAGCGTGCCGTAACGCAGGCGGGCCGCCGTCTCCAGATCGGCCTGCCGCTCGGCCTGCTCGATCTGGATGCGTGTATCCTCGATCTTCTGTTTGATCTCACGAATGGCCGTGATGACCTCTTTCTCACGCTGCCAGCGGGCGCGGAGCGCGTTCGCCTCCTCGCGCAGGTTTGCCAGCTCCTCCTCGATCCTCTTGAGCCGCTCCTTGCTGGCCTTGTCGCGCTCCTTCTTGAGCGCCTCGCGCTCGATCTCGAGCTGCATGATCTCGCGCTCGACCTCGTCCAGCTCGGCGGGCTTGCTGTCAATCTGCATCCGGAGCCGCGCGGCGGCCTCGTCAATCAGATCGATTGCCTTATCGGGCAACCGCCGATCCGGGATGTAACGGTACGAGAGCGTCGCGGCTGCGATCACCGCCGAGTCCTGGATGCGCACACCGTGATGAACTTCGTAGCGTTCCTTCAGCCCGCGCAGGATGCTGATTGTCTCCTCGACGCTCGGCTCATCCACAAAGACGGGCTGGAAGCGCCGCTCAAGGGCCGGGTCTTTCTCAATGTACTTGCGGTACTCGTCCAGCGTGGTCGCGCCGATGGCGTGCAATTCGCCACGCGCCAGCATGGGCTTGAGCATGTTCCCGGCATCCATCGCGCCCTCGGCCTTGCCCGCGCCGACGACGGTATGCAACTCGTCAATGAAGAGGATGATCTCGCCCTGCGAGTCGGCCACTTCCTTCAGGACGGCCTTCAGGCGCTCCTCGAATTCACCGCGATACTTCGCGCCGGCGATC
>DRKO01000035.1 GCA_011051745.1 Chloroflexota bacterium
CAGATCGCAGCCATCGAGCGGGGCGAGCAGGAGCCGGTGCTCTACGTCGGCAATCTGGAGGGCAGGCGCGACTTCACCGACGTGCGAGATGTTGTCCGGGCCTACCGGCTGGCGCTGACTCTGGGTGAGCCGGGCGAGGTGTATAACATCGGCTCCGGCGAAGCACACAGCATTCAGGAGTTACTCGACATCCTGCTCCACATGACCGATGCCCCGATCGAGGTTCGAGTTGATCCGGCCCGCCTGCGCCCCGTTGATGTGCCGCTCATCGTCTGCGACGCCAGCAAACTGAAAGCGATCACCGGCTGGGAGCCAACCTTCACATTCGAGCAGACGCTGGCCGATGTGCTGGAAGACTGGCGCAGGCGTCCGGGCTAAACCGGCTTGTCGGCGGCACGTCAGGAAGGCCCCCTGCCCCTGCCGGACTACACTTCCCCACCAGGAGTAGAGTAAATGCCAAAAGCGTTGATCACCGGAATCACTGGACAGGATGGGTCCTATCTGGCTGAGTTCCTGCTGGAAAAAGGGTACGAGGTTATCGGGCTGGTGCGGCGTACCAGCACCGTCAACTTCGAGCGCATCGGGCACATTCAGGATCGTATCACGCTGGTCTCAGGCGACCTGCTGGATCAGACTTCCCTGACCCGTGTTCTGGACGAGCACCGCCCGCAGGAGGTCTACAATCTGGCCGCCCAGAGCTTCGTACAGACCTCATGGGCGCAGCCCGTTTTCACGGGCGAGGTAACAGCCCTCGGCGTAACGCGCCTGCTCGATGCCATCCGGGCGGTGGACCCGACGATTCGCTTCTATCAGGCCTCCAGTTCGGAGATGTTCGGCAAAGTCCGGGAAGTGCCCCAGAAAGAGACCACTCCCTTCTACCCGCGCAGCCCCTATGGCGTGGCGAAGGTCTACGGCCACTGGATCACGGTCAACTACCGGGAGAGCTACGGACTGCACGCCACGAGCGGCATCCTGTTCAACCACGAGTCACCCCGCCGGGGGCTGGAATTCGTGACGCGCAAAGTGACCGACGGCGTGGCCCGCATCAAGCTGGGCCTGAGCGACACGCTGGCACTGGGGAACCTCGACTCCCGTCGCGACTGGGGTTTCGCGGGGGACTACGTCAAGGCGATGTGGCTGATGCTCCAGCAGGACGAACCCGGCGACTACGTGGTCGCCACCGGCGTGACACACTCGGTACAGGATCTGTGCGAGATCGCTTTCAGCTACGTTGATCTCGACTGGCACGACTATGTCACTCAGGACCCGCGCTTCATGCGCCCCGCCGAGGTGGATCTGCTGGTCGGGGACGCCAGCAAGGCCCACAGAGTGCTGGGCTGGGAGCCTGAGGTCACGTTCAAAGAGCTGATCCACATGATGGTGGATGCCGATCTGGAGCGGCTCCGCAAAGAGATGGAGCAGGGGTAGCCCCCCATCCCGGCCATGCCCGTTACACTGGTAGACACCCACTGTCATCTCGACCTCGACCGATTCGACGAAGACCGGGACGACGTCATCCGGCGGGCGCGAGAAGCGGGCGTCGCCCGCATCATCGTGCCGGGGCTTGATCTCCCGTCCAGCCGCCGGGTGGTTGAACTGGCTGAACAGTATCCGGATGTGTACGCGGCAGTCGGCTTCCACCCCAACGACATCCCGGCAGACGCCACTCCCGAAGAGGCCCTTGAGCCGGTCAGGCAGCTTGCACAGCACCCCGGAGTGGTGGCAATCGGCGAGATCGGGCTGGATTACTACTGGGACAGGACACCCCCCGAAACACAGCGCAGGTGGCTATGGGCACAGCTCCGGCTGGCAGGCCATCTGGGGTTGCCGGTGATCCTTCACAACCGTGAAGCGACAGGTGACATGCTGACGATCCTCTCGGAGTGGCACACAGAGGGGCTTCCCGAAGCGCTGTCTGGCCGTCCCGGCGTGCTGCACTCATTCTCCGCCACGTGGGAGGATGCGCAGGTCGTGCTGGAAATGGGTTTCTACGTGGGGTTTACCGGGCCGATCACATACAGGAAAGCGGACGAAATGCGCCGGGTGGCACGCCTCGCTCCGGCAGATCGCATCCTGATCGAGACAGACGCGCCCTTTCTGGTCCCGCAACCGCGCCGGGGAAGGGTGAAGCGCAACGAACCGGCCTTTGTCCGTTATGTGGCAGAGAAGCTGGCTGAAGTGCGCGGGGCCGACCTGGAGACGGTCGCCCGGCAGACGACACGCAACGCGGCAGTTCTCTTTGGCTGGGGTTCCGTCTAACGCTATAATCGCTCTCAACAATCACGTAGTGAGCGGCACGGGCAAGGCCGCTCTTTTCTTGCGAAAATCATGGAACCCGACCTGTCCATCGTCATTGTGAGCTGGAATGTGCGCGACCTGCTGAAAGCCTGCCTGGAGTCGATCCAGAGTGGGCCGGTCATGATCATTCCGGCAGGGGAAGACTCAAC
Organism: Chloroflexota bacterium; assembly: GCA_011051745.1. Classification (GTDB taxonomy): domain Bacteria; phylum Chloroflexota; class Anaerolineae; order Aggregatilineales; family UBA3940; genus DRKO01. The sequence continues at coordinate 2,448 of DRKO01000035.1, forward strand.
GCCGGGGCAGGGGCTGGGCGTCGAGGTAATCGTCGTTGACTCTGGCTCCAGCGACGGTTCCCCTCAGATGGTGCGCGAGCGATTCTCCTGGGTAAAGCTGATCGAACCGGGCTACAACGTCGGTTTCAGCAAGGGGAACAACATCGGGCTGGAAGCCAGCCGGGGGCGGTACGTGTTCTTCCTGAACCCGGATACGAAGGTGCTTGGCGGAGCGTTGCCGAGGATGATCGCCTACATGGATACCCACCCGGAGGTGGGCGCGCTCGGCCCACAGCTGCTCAACGCCGACGGATCGGTCCAATCCTCGCGGCGGCGCTTCCCGACTCTGTGGACAGCCTTCTTTGAAGCCACTTGGCTGGAGCCCACCGCGCCGCCGGGGGTCATCCAGCACTTCCGAATGCTTGACTGTAGCGACGAGAAAATCCTCGATGTGGACTGGGTGACGGGGGCAGCGCTGCTCGTGCGACGCAGGGTGATAGAGCAGGTCGGTGGGATGGATGAGGGGTTCTTCATGTACTCGGAGGAACTCGACTGGCAGCGCCGGATCAAAGCGGCAGGCTGGCATATCGTATACTATCCCGAAGCGAAGATCATCCACTACGGCGGCAAGAGCAGTGAACAGGCCACCGCCCGGCGAGACATTCATTTCAACACAAGCAAAGTGCGCTACTATCGCAAGTATCATGGCCCGCTGGTAGCCTCGGCCCTGCGAGCCTTTCTGCTGGCCGACTACACATGTCAGCTAATGCTGGAAGGGGCCAAGTGGTTGCTCGGCCACAAGCCAGAACTGCGGCGGGAGCGGGTGCGCACTTACTGGCAGGTGATCCGTTCGGGGCTGCGGGAGCAGTAGTACGTGCGAGTCGGGTTTGTGACGGGCGAATACCCCCCGATGCAGGGCGGCGTGGGAGCCTTCACGCGGGAGGTAGCGCGGGCGATGGCCGGAATGGGCCACACGGTCCACATCTTCACGCGGCAGGCAGCGGAGGGAGCCGACGAGGAGGGGATCAGCGTCAGGGCACAGGTCGGCGACCGCTGGGGATGGGGAACGTTGCCCCTCATCCAGAGATGGGCCCAGAATGAACGCCTCGACGTGGTAAACATCCAGTTCCAGACGGCGGCCTACAACATGCACCCGGCGATCCACTGGTTGCCGGCCCGCCTTAAAACCCCCCTTACGGTGATAACGTTCCACGATCTGCGCGTCCCGTACCTGTTCCCTAAAGCGGGGCCGGTGCGCCCCTGGATCGTCCGAAAGCTGGCCCGCGACGCGGACGCCGTGATCGCCACCGACCGGGCCGACGAGGCGACGTTGAAACGCAGGTGGGACATCCCAAACGTGGCGTGGATTCCGATCGGAAGCAACGTGACGACCACCCCACCACCGGACTACGACCGGCAGGCATGGCGGGCAAGGCTGGGTGTCCCACCGGACGGGCTGCTGATCAGCTACTTTGGTTTTTTGAACGAAAGCAAGGGCGGGCTGGTTCTGGCGGAGGCGCTGGCTTATCTGGTAAAGCAAGGGGTCCCGGCCTATCTGGTGATGATCGGCGGGAGAGCGGGGTCGAGCGATCCGACGAACCTCCGGTATGGGGAGCGGGTGGATGCAGTCCTCGCCCATCACGGGGTGGAGGAGCGGGTCCACTGGACGGGCTTCGTGGATGACGCACAGGTCAGCGCCCATTTTTATGCCAGCGACATAACCGCCCTGCCCTACCTGGACGGCGTCTCGCTGCGACGTGGAACACTGATGGCCGCGCTGGCACATGGACGGGCAATCGTAACCACCCATCCGCAGACCGAAGCGCCGGAACTGGACGGTGTAGTTGAGACGGTCGAACCGAACGACCCGCAGGCGCTGGCCGGGGCCATCCTCACGTTGTGGCGTGATCCGGCCCGGCGAGCCGCGCTCGAAGAAGCCGCCAGAGAGGCTTCAGAACATTTCACGTGGGAGAGCATCGCCCGCCGGACGCTGGCATTATTCGAGGAACTCCTGAGCACAAGATGAGCGTTACCGATGAGATTCAACGGGCCAGAGAGCCGCTCCTGATCGTGCTGCTGGCAGCCTTTGCGCTGGCAGCGAGTCTCTACAGCATCGCTGCGCCGCCGTTCGAGATGTCGGATGAACTGTGGCACTATCCGATGGTCAAGACGATCGCGGATGGCAACGGGCTGCCCGTTCAGGACCCCGACAACCCCGGCCCCTGGAAACAGGAGGGCAGTCAGCCACCGCTGTACTACTACATCGGGGCAGCGGCGACGTTCTGGATTGATACATCGGACATGGACGAAGTGCGGCGGCTCAACCCGCACGTGGATAACGGCCTCATCACCGAGGACGGGAACAACAACCTGATCGTGCACAACGCCGCACGGGAGGCATGGCCCTGGCATGGCACGACGCTGGCGGTGCACATTGTGCGCTTCCTTTCGGTGCTGATGAGCACTGCCGCCGTTTACTTCACATACCGCATCGGCGAGGAGGTTTTCCCCGATAAGCGCTGGCTGGCCCTGGCCGGAGCAGCAGCGATGGCCTTCACCCCGATGTTTGCCTTCATCAGCGGAGCAGTCAACAACGACAATCTGGCCGTCCTGCTGGCGGCCCTCGCCCTGTGGATCATGCTCCGAATTGTGCGGGAGGCAAACGAGGACCGCCCAACGCTACGCTGGTCGGTCGCGCTGGGAATCACGCTGGGACTGGGGGCGCTGACCAAGACAAGCACGCTGAGCCTGTTCGGGCTGGCGGGGCTGACGATGGCTTATGCCGCATGGCGACAGCGGCGCTGGCAGACGTTCTTCATCGAGGGGCCGCTTATCATCGCGCTGGCCGCAGCGATCGCAGGGTGGTGGTATCTGCGCAACCTGCGTCTGTACGGTGATCCGCTGGGGCTGAATGCCTTCATCGCCGTTCTGGGACAGCGTGCCCACCCGGCTTCGTTGCGGCAGTTGTGGGGCGAGCGGATCGGATTCATGCAGAGCTACTGGGGATTGTTCGGCGGCGTCAACGTACCAATGCCCTACTGGACATACGACGTGCTGAACGGGCTGGCAGTGATCAGCGTGATCGGCGTGGGAGTCTTCCTGATCCTGAAGGCGCGGCGGGAGGGCTTCAGCCTGACAGAGTGGATGCCTTCATTGCTCACCCTGCTCCTGATCCCCGCCGTCGTCGTGCCGCTCACTATGAGCTGGGCGCGGATCACGTGGTCCTCACAGGGGCGGCTGGTCTTCACCGCGATCAGCGCGATCAGCCTGTGGTTCATGGCGGGGCTTGGTGGCTGGCTTCCAGAGCGCTGGGGGAAACTCATCACGGGGAGCGTGGCCGCCTTCATGGGGACGCTGACATTCCTCGCGCCTTTCCTGTGGATCGCGCCAGCCTACCGCCCGCCGGAGCCGATTGACAATCCACCGGCGGAGCAAGTTTACGACTTCACGCCGCCGGAGGCGGAGCAGCCCGCGATGCGCCTGCTGGATTACTCGCTCGAGACAGGCGAGACGCAGCCGGGCGGCACGGTGCGGCTGACGCTCTACTGGGAAAGCCTGGCCCCGATGACACGCAACTGGAGCACGTTCATCCACCTTGAGGACAGCGCGGGGCTATTAGCCGGACAGCGCGACACCTATCCCGGTCTGGGATTGATCGCAACCAGTGATCTGGAGCCGGGCACTCGCTGGGCGGATACCTACGTCGTGCCGGTGCGGGAATCGGCCTATGCGCCGGAACGGTTAAGCGTCCGGGTTGGCCTGTACGACTTCGAGACATGGGAGCGTATGACGCTGCCAGACGGCACAAATGCCGTCACGCTGGGCGAGGTCGCGCTTCTGCCCCGCCCCTCCGACGAAAACGTGCCGAATCCGGTCGCCTTCAACTTCGGTAACGAGATGGAATTGATTGGCTATCGGCTGGACAGGCGGGCGGCCCGGCCCGGCGAAACACTCACGCTGACCCTTTACTGGCGCGGCCTGCGTCCGATGGAGACGAATTACACGATCTCGGCACAGGTGCTCGGCCCGGAGACGCGCATCTACGGGCAGGAGGATAGCTGGCCGCTCGACGGGGCACTGCCCACAGCAGCGTGGACACCGGGGGAGATCATCGAGGACGAGTACCGGTTGACGCTCTCACCGGACACGCCGCCGGGGGTGTACGACATCCAGATCGTGGTGTACGCAGTGGACGAGGAGGGGGCCATTAACCGCCTGCAACGCGTCACCGAGGACGGACGGCTGGTGGATGACTTCGTGCTGCTGACGACAATCCGGGTGACGGAATGACCATGCACGCCGCAATCCGCAACGCTATCCGCGAGCGCCCCGAAGCGGCGATCATTGTCGCGCTGTTCGCCACCCTTGCGATGATCTACAGTCTGGTGACCCCGATTTTTGAGGCATCGGACGAGATATCCCACTATCCGGTAATTCAGCACATCACAACGACGGGGCGGCTGCCGGTGCAGCAACCGGGCGTCGAGACGCTGTGGGAGCAGGAAGGCAGCCAGCCGCCGCTCTACTATTTGCTCGGCGCGGGGCTGACCTTCTGGATTGATACGAGCGATCTGGAAGAGGTTCGCTGGCGCAACCCGCATGCCAAGCTGGGCATCCCCCTCGACCCGGACAACAAGAACATGGTGATCCACACCGGAGCGGAAGCGTGGCCCTGGCACGGCACAGTGCTGGCTGTGCATTTGATCCGCTTCTTCAGCGTGGCGCTGGGAACGGCCAGTGTGGCGTTGATCTACACGCTGGCGCGGGATGTCTGGCCGGATCGGCGATGGGTGGCTGCACTGAGCGCCGCGCTGGCGGCCTTTAACCCGATGTTTCTGTTCATCACCGGGTCGGTCAACAACGACAACCTGACCGTTCTGCTGAGCACGTGGGTTGTACTGCTCGTTGTGCGGATCGTAAAGGAAGGGATCACCACCCGCCGGGCGGCAACGCTGGCCGTTGTGGCTGCGCTGGCGACGATCACCAAGATCAGCGGGCTGACGCTGCTTCCCCTGATCGGGCTGGGGCTGCTGATCCACGCCCTGCGCACCGGTGAATGGCGAAAGACGATCTACACGGGGCTGGGGCTGGTGGCCGCGTGGCTGGTGCTGGGGAGCTGGTGGTACATCCGAAACCTCGTGCTGTACGGCGAATTGCTGGGCCTCAAGACGCATGTCGCCATCGCGGGCGGGCGTGACGTAGGGCTGTGGGAGGTCATAAGCCGGGAGTGGTACGGGTTCTGGGTGAGCTACTGGGCCCTCTTTGGCGCGGTGAACATTCTGGCCGACCCGGTGGTGTACAACTTCTATGGGGCGGTCTCCTGGCTCGCGGCGGGCGGGCTGGTGTGGTGGCTTATTCAGAAAGCCCGTGCGAAAGCGTGGAATGATCTGTTACTGCCCGGATTGCTGGGGGCGCAGGCCCTCATCACACTGGCGGGCGTGATCCGCTGGACGCTGGTTACCTACGCCTCGCAGGGGCGGCTGATGTTCCCGGCAATCGGCGCGATCAGCGCTCTGATGGCACAGGGCCTGCTGAGCTGGATACCCCGGCGCTGGCGAGCGGGCGGGGCGGCGCTGGTCGGCCTCCCGATGCTGATTGTTGCGGCCATCACGCCCTTTCGCTACATCGCGCCCACCTACGCTCCGCCACCGACCGTGACAGAGATACCGGAGGATGCAATCCCCGTCGGTGCGCGGTTCGGGAATCTGGAGCTGGTCGCCGTCGAGACAGAATCGGTCACGGTAGAAGAAGGCGGGCGCGTGCCGGTCACCCTGTACCTGCGGGCCAGCGAACCCATCGAGGAGATGATCAGCCTGTACCTGCATGCGCTGGGGCGCGGATTCGCCGAGATCGGGAAGATTGACACGATCCCCGGCGCAGGGACGTTGCCGAGCACTTACATGCAACCGGGGGTCATTATCCGGGACACATACCTGCTGGAGCTCGATCCGGAGTTCGACGCGCCGACAGCGGTCCGGGTGCTGATCGGGGCCTGGATACCGGAGACCGGGGAAGTGCTGACGCCGGTCACACCGGATGGGACGGAGATCGGCAGCGTGATCGTCGAGGCGGGAGTGGCCTACCCGCGCGGGCTTGAAGGATGCGAGGGTGTTGTGCCGGAGGGGGCCACCCCCGGTGCGACAATCGGCGGGTTCGCGCAGTTGTGGCTCAGCGAACCACAGACGACGTACCACGCGGGAGAAGTTCTTCCGGTGATCCTGTACTGGGACCGCACCGGTGAGACCCCGGTTGACTGGACGGTGTTTGTGCATCTGGTGGACGAGGCAGGAAACATCATCACACAGGCGGACGGCCCCCCGCTCAACGGGGATTACCCGACCTCGTTATGGCGCAGGCCCTGCCAGGTAGAGGACGTTCATATCCTGCAGCTACCTGACGACCTCCCACCGGGGATTTACCACATCCGGGTGGGGCTGTACGACGCGAACGATCCGGCCTACACACGCGCCCCGGCCCTCGCCAGCGATGGATCCCCCTACCCCGATAACGCTGTACCCGCCGGAACGATCCGGGTGGTGGAACGATGAGGGAATGGCTGGAACGTGCACGGGCGTGGCTGGAGGAAAAACCAGCGCGGGCCGATGGTGCAGCCCTGCTGACCCTGACGCTGTTATGGGCCTTTTATTTCTGGCGTGTGCTGACCCCAAACCCCGCCAATCAGGTCTCTTTGCAGGAAGGGGACTTCAGCGGGCAGTTTCTGGCATTCGGGGCGTATCAGGCGCGGCGACTGCTGGCCGGTGAGATTCCGCTCTGGAACCCCTACAACTACGCCGGACTGCCATTCATTGCGGACACGCAGGCGGCGGTGTTCTACCCGCCCCGGCTGGTGACGATCTTCGTCAGTCAGTTCACGGGCGGCTGGGGTTATGCCGCGTTGCAGGCCGAGGTGATCGCCCACTACTGGCTGGGAGCGCTGTGGACGTACCTCTTTGTGCGGACGATCACACGCTCACGGGTGGCAGGGCTGGTCAGCGCGATCACGCTGGCCTACGGCGGCTATCTGACCGGCTACCCCTCGCTTCAGTTAGCTGTGCTGGAAGCAGGCATCTGGATGCCGCTGGGGCTGCTGGGCGTTTACAGAGCCTCAGAAGCCGCCGATAGCGAACCGAACAGGTGGCGGCCCGAATGGCTGGCCCTGAGCGCACTGGCGCTGGGGATCAGCCTGCTGGCAGGCCACCCGCAAACCAGCCTGTTTTTCACTTACGCGCTGGCGGCCTATGTCATTCACCGGGCAGTCAGGCAACGGCTTGACTGGCGGGCAACGTTGCCTCTGCTGGTGGCGACAATCGGGCTGGGCTTCGGGCTGGCGGCGGTGCAGGTATTACCGGGGCTGGAATACACCCGCCTGACGATCCGGGCTGGATACGGCTTCGAGGCGCTGGCAGGCGGCTTCCCCTTTCCCGATCTGATCGTCTTCCTGCTGCCCAACGTGGTGACTACATGGTCGCCACTTTACAGCGGGATCGCAGCGCTGGCGCTGGCAGGAGTCGCCATCCGGCGAAAGGAGGAGTCGGCCCGCTTCTGGGGCATCGTGGCGCTGGTTGCGCTGGGGCTCTCGTTCGGCGGGGCGACGATCCTCTACCGGCTGGCATACCTGATCGCACCCGGCTTCTCGATGTTCCGGGGGCAGGAACGAGCTGCCTATCTGATCGCGCACAGCCTCGCGATTCTGGCCGGGCTGGGTACGGCGTCGCTGCAACGCCAGCCACCGCAGCAGAAAACAGCGCGAGTCATCGGCATCGGGGCCGCGCTGGCGTGGGCGCTGGCGGTTGAGGTCTTTGTGGCGGATCGGCTCCTGCCGGACGTTGACCTGTTCAGGCTGGCCCAGGCAAGTTTCTTCCTCGCCATTCTGGCAACGCTGACCTGGGCCCTGATCGGGCGGGCTGGCAGGTATGCTCAAGCGGCCTGGTGGAGCATCGCGTTGATCGGGCTGGTTGTGTTTGATCTGTTCAGCGTCACGATGGGGACCAACTGGGAGCCGACCCCGGCCAGCGAACGTGACCTGCTGAGCGATCTTGTGCCGGTGGCCCTGGCCGACCGGTCGCTGTTCCGCGTAGACGGGCGGCTGGGGCTGGGCGAGAATTACGGGACGCTGGTCGGCCTGCAGGACATCCGGGGGACAAGCCCGCTGCGGCTGGCGGCACTTGAGCACTATCTGACGGGACTGCCACAGTACCGACTACACCAGCTACTGGCCGTCAAGTACGTTTTCACCGACTGGCACGAGCTGGAAATCCCATCAACGATCCGGGCGGAGAGCCGGGAATACGGATTCCCAATATACCTGCACGAGATCACCGATCCTCTGCCGCGGGCCTGGATGACCTACCGTGTCATGGTCACGCCGCACGAGGAGCAGGCTCTGGGATGGCTGGCCGACCCCGGATTCGACCCGCGTAGCACGGTGATCCTCGGCGCGGGGCCGGAGCTAAACCTGCCGGAGGAGCCACCCACAGACTGGGACGTAACGGTCGAGCGTTACGAACCGGAACACATCACCCTGAGCGTAGATACCCCGACCGACGGCGTGCTGGTCGTCAGCGAGTGGGATTACCCCGGCTGGCAGGCTCTCGTGAACGGGGAGCCGGTCCCCACGTGGCGGGCCGACGCCGGCCTGCGAGCACTACCACTGCGGGCGGGCACATACCGGATCGAGTTCGTTTTCCGCCCGCTGAGCGTCCGGGTGGGAGCGGGGATCAGCATCGCTGCGGGGATGATGATCCTGCTGGTGGGCGGTATACTCCCCCTGTATCGGAAGCTACACGGACGCGGAACCAGAGCAGGTTAGCCGATGAGCGGACGACTCTCCCCTGTGGACTTCATCACCCGGAGCGACCGGCGGATCGTGGCGCTGGCCCTGGGCCTTGCGCTGGCGTTAATCGCCGGGCTGGTGGGGCTGTCGCTGGCGCTGATCGGGCCGGTGTATACGGCGGTGCTGCTCATCGCGCTGGCAGCGGCGGTGTGGATGCTGGCCGGGCTGGAAAACGCGCTGTGGAGCGTGATGGCGATTGTGGCTCTGCTGCCCTTCGCGACGCTGCCCTTCAAGATCGTGCTGACCCCCACTTTCCTAGACATGGCGATGGGCGCGGTCTTCTTCCTCTACCTCATGCAGTGGATGACGGGCGAACGGCGCAGGCTGGCAACCACACCTGTGCACCCGCTGATCGTGCTGTTCATCGTGCTGAGCATCTTCAGCTTTGTGGCCGGATTGCGCTATGCGGGCCTGACATCCAGCGTGCTGCGGCGCTTTGCCGAGCTGGTGCTGACGATGACCTTCTCGATGATGCTGGTGGACGTGCTCCGCACGCCGGAGCAACTGCGCCGCTTCGTGCTGGTGATCATCCTGCTGGGGACGGCGGCGGCCATCATCGGCATCGTGCAGTGGTTACTGCCCGACCTGCTCGCCGAGCGGATTCTGGTTCGGCTGAGCGTGATTGGATACCCTGACGGGGGAGTGATCCAGTACATCGAGCAAAACCCGGAGTTGCCGGAGAGGGCGATCGGGACCTCGGTTAACCCGAATTCGCTGGGGGGGTTTCTGGTGATGATCGGAGCGCTGGTCGCCCCCCAGTTGACCACCCGATACCCCCTCACCGGCAAGCGCTGGCACGCGATCCCGATCATGGCGGTGCTGGTCGGCTGCCTGGTGCTGACCTTCTCGCGCGGCTCGATGCTGGCCTTCGGGGCGGCGCTGGTGTTCATCGCGGCGCTGCGCTACCGAAAGCTGCTGATCGTGCTGATCGTCATCGGGCTGGTGCTGGCGCTCCTGCCCTGGAGCCAGCCATACATCGAGCGCTTTGCGGAAGGATTCCAGGGGGCCGACCTGGCAACCCAGATGCGCTTTGGCGAGTACCGGGACGCGCTGACCCTGATCACCCGCTATCCACTGCTCGGTGTGGGGTTTGCGGGAACGCCGGATATTGACATCTATCTGGGCGTCGCGAACGTCTACCTGACGATTGCCTCGAACATGGGGCTGCTGGGGCTGGGGGCTTTCCTGATCCTGATGGCAGCAGTGTTCCTCTATGCCTGGCGAGCCCGACCCCACCTGAGCAAGCTGGCGGGGTTTTACCCGATCTGGCTGGGGCTGCTGGCCGGACTGGTCGGAGCGCTGGTGAACGGCATCTTTGACCACTACTTCTTCAACCTGGAGTTCCAGCACGCGGTGACGATCTTCTGGACGTTCGTGGGGCTGACGCTGGCGACGACGCGGATTGTGTTGCAGGAGGCGGAAGCCAGGGAGTTTGCCCGGCGCATCCGAGCTGAGAGCTGAGAGCTGAGAGAGCTTATAGCATATGGCCTATAGCCTATGGCTTATAGCTTATGGCGGATGGCGATCAATTCGCCTTTGGCGAATTGATTCAGGAGATTTGCCCTGCGGGCAAACTCCACGGCTACCCCCTTCAGCGACTGTGCTGGTCGCATCCTGGCCGCTGGTGAAAAGCGATTGCCTCTGTGTC
>DRKO01000036.1 GCA_011051745.1 Chloroflexota bacterium
CCGGCGTGATCAGATGCCCTGGTGGCAGCACGCCGGAGCGGTGCTTTTCCCGATCGGGCAGAACGGGCTGAGCTTTCTGGCCGCCGACTGGGCTTACCGGACGCTGGGCGGGTCCCCGCCCCTGATGGCGATCAGGTCACTTCAGGACCTCTCCCCGCCGGTGATCGCGCCGGTGATCTTCCTGATCGCATATAACGTGCTCCTCATTCTGGACCTTGCTCTTCAGGGCGTGCCGGTCGTTCCGGCGCTGCGGCGCAACCTGCGGGCGTTGCTGGCGGTTGAACTGCTGCCGATGGCGCTTGCCCCTTTCAGCGCGCTTGCGCTCTTCGCGCTGGGGGTCTTCGCCTTTCTGCTCTCCGAGATCGTCCTGCTGACGATCGCCATTGTCGTCAACCGGCTGACCATCGCGCAGGAGTCGTTGCAGCATCAGGTGCAGCGGTTGCGTTCCTTCTCGGCGGTGAGCCGCTCGCTGCGCACCAGCCTGGACGTGGATTCCCTGCTGGAGACGGTCTACCTTCAGGTCGCCAATCTGCTGGAGGTCAGGAACCTGCACGTCCTGCTCGGCAGTCCGGAGAACCTGCAGATACGTTTTGCCGTCGAGGGCGGACGACGGGCGCGTTATGAGCCGCCTTTCCGCCCCGATGACTTCGCCCGGTGGGTGATCCGTGAGCATCTCCCCCTGCTGGCTGAGTCGGTTAAGGAGAAGGCCGCTGAACTGGGGCTGGAGCGTCCGCCGCAGGCCCGCGTCTGGATGGGCGCTCCGCTGATGGCCTCCAACCGCGTGCTGGGGTGCATGTACACCTGGCTGGAGCCCGGCGAGCAGCTCGAACGCCTCTTCACCGGGGAAGACCTGGACACCTTCACCACCATCGCCGTGCAGGCGGCGGTCGGGCTGGAAAACGCGCTGCTGTATGAGCAGGCCCAGAAGCACGCCGCCCAGCTTGCCCGGCTCAACCAGATCAGCGCCCTGCTGAACGCTTCCCTGAATCCGGAGCACGTGCTGGAGCTGATCGCCGATTCGGCCATCGAGGTCGCCGGTTGCGACCGGGCTGCGATCTATCTGCTGGAGACGGACGACGAGGAGCCCAGCCTCCTTCTGGCCCACGTCCGGGGGTTTTCGCCGGAGCATATCGTCCGCTCCAGAGACATCGCCGTGCCCATGAGCGACGCCGAGCGTGAGAAGGTCATGAGGGAGGGGCAGGTGATCGCCGTCCCCGATCTGCATGCTCCAGACGCGGAGATCACGCCTGCCACCCTCCTGCTGGCCGAACGGGAGCACTTCTCCGCCTATGCGTATCTTCCGCTCTCTGCCCAGAAGAACCCGATCGGGATGCTGGCCGTTTACTATGACGAGCCGCACCATTTCTCCGAGGGCGAGCTTGAACTGCTGGAGACCTTCGCCAACCAGGCCGCGCTGGCGGTCATCAATGCCCGCATTTACCAGCGTGTGGATATTCAACTGGCGCGGCGCGTTGAGCAGGCAATGCGTCTGGCAGATATCAACCACCGCCTCAGCTCGACGCTCGATTTGCAGACCATCTTCGATCTGATCATTGACTCGGCGATGGACGCCTGCGACGCCGACGCGGGCGTGCTCGTTCTGGCCGGAGACCCGGAGGGGCTGGGCGGCTCGGCCAGGAGCGAGGCCCCGAACATGGTCGCCTGGCGGGGCTTCGATCCGGCGAGTGGAACCCGCGCCCCGCATCATGTGGCCGAGGAACTGGCGAATAGCCCCGTTCTGAAGAGCAGCGAGACGGTGTTAATCTCGACGGATGACCCCGGCTCGCCCGGCCCGCGTTCCCAGCTTGGCGTGCCGATTGTGCTAAACGGGCGCGTGATCGGCGCTATTGCGCTGGAGAGCGCGATGCTGAACGCCTTCACCGAAGAGGATGCCCGCTTCGTCGGGCAACTGGCGATTCAGGCGGCGGTCGCCATCCGCAACGCCCAGCTCTACCGGCGGGCGCAGATCGTCCGCGACAGGCTCCACGCCATCCTCGACGCCAGCAACGACGGCCTGCTGATGATTGATGATAAGTCTCGCATTGTGATGACCAATACCCGCATGGGGGATTTCTGGGACTTTGCCCGGCAGGACTTCTCTCCCCGCTCCCCTGACCAGATCGTCGCCGATCCCCTCACCGCGCTGGGGGAGGGGCTGGGCTATCGCGAGGGCGAGCTAAGCGAGTTGCTGGCCGAGAGCATCCGCAATCCCAACGCCAAGCCGCGCACCGATCTATACGTGACCCGTTCGAGCGAGGGGCGGCGGCAGCGTTTCGTCGAGCGCACGGCGACGCCTGTTCGCGACGAGCAGGGGAACTTCATCGGCCTGCTCCTCATTTTCCGTGACGTGACGAAGCAGAAGGAGCTTGAGGAGGCTCGCGAGAACCTGACCAGCATGATCGTGCATGATCTGCGCTCGCCGCTGCAGGCCGTGATGGGCGGGATGCGTGTCATCGGCGAGCGGGTCGGGAAGGACGATCCGGTCATCGAGCAGGCCACCGAGGTGAGCGGGCGGGCGATTAAGAAGCTGCTCAATCTGGTGAACAATCTGCTCGATCTCTCCCGTCTGGAGAGCGGCGAGTTCACCCCTGACACCTCCGTTGTGAGCATTCCGGCCATTCTGGAGGACGCCGCTCAGGAGTTGATGCCGCTCGCCCGTGAGATGGACGCCATCATCCGGGTGGAGTGTCCGCCCGATCTGCCGGAGAGCGAAGTTGACCGAGATATGATCGAGCGGGTGGTGCTGAATCTGGTTGACAATGCCCTCAAGTACTCCCCGCCCGGATCGGTGGTCACACTGCGGGCGGATGTGATTCCGGCGGAGAAAGCGGGCGGCGAGGCTATGATCCGCGTGCAGGTCGCCGACCGGGGGCCGGGCATTCCGGATGAGTTCAAGAGGCGGATCTTCGACCGCTTCTCGCAGGTTCCCGGTCACAAGGGCCGCCGACGCAGCGCCGGGCTGGGGCTGGCCTTCTGCCGGATGGCGGTTCGGGCACACGGGGGGAACATCTGGGTGGAGGACAACCCCGGCGGTGGGAGCATTTTCGGCTTTACGTTGCCCATCTCACACGCCCCCGCCCGCGCCGAAGACCTGGAGGCCGCCGGGGGGACGGACAAAAAGGCAGATAAGGGGAAGAAGGAAAAGAAGAGCGCGTCTCCGGCCTCTTCGCATCGGCTGGAGGCGCAGGCCGGGGAGCAGGCAGCCCGGAAAGAAAAACCCGCTCCGGAAAAGAAGGCCGACGGACAGGGCTCCGGGCACGGGAAGAGCGAGAAGCGGCCTTCCCGGAGGGCGAAGACGAAAGAAGACCCTTCCCCGGAGGAAGAGCCGCCGCGCGAGCGTTAGCGGCTGGCGATTAACCCTCAGTTCTCCTCCGGCGCGTACCAGCACACCCCCAGCGCGCCCGGCCCGGTATGCACCCCGACTGCCGCGCCGATCTCGGCGATCAGCAGCGTTTCCGGTTGGAGCTTCCCCTGCAACTCGTCGGCCAGCCTGCGGGCGTCCGCC
>DRKO01000037.1 GCA_011051745.1 Chloroflexota bacterium
ATCCGCTCCTTCGACCTCCACTCCTACCGGAGCAGGCTGGGGTTTGTCCCTCAGATGCCTTTCCTGTTCAGCGGCACGGTGGTTGACAACATCCGTTATGGCAGGCCGGACGCCAGCGACGAGGAGATCAGGGAGATCGCCTATCGCATCGGCAACGGTGAGTGGCTGGAAACGCTCCCCGACGGCCTGCAGAGCGATGTCGGCGAGCGCGGCGCTCGCCTGAGCATGGGGCAGCGCCAGCTTGTCAGCCTGCTGCGCGTGCTGGTGCAGGAACCGGCGATCTTCATTCTGGACGAGGCGACGGCCAGCATCGATCCCTTCACCGAAGCGCAGATTCAGGAGGCGCTGGAGATGATCCTCGCCCGCTCAACTTCCATCCTGATCGCCCATCGTCTGAGCACCGTTCGCAGCGCGGATCGGATCATTGTTCTGCGTGAAGGGGAGATCATCGAGGAAGGCAGCCACGAGTCGTTAATGGCTCAGGGCGGGCACTACGCGGAGCTATATAACACCTACTTCCGTCACCAGTCGTTGAGCTACATAGAAAACGCCCGCTCGATGCTCGCCGGAGAGGAGACGGCATGAAGAGCGGGCGTCCGGGCAAGAGCCCTTTAATGATTAGAGCGGTGTCACGTATCCTGAGACGGTGATCGTCCCGCCGCTGATCACGATCTCGGTAAATGTCACGTCCACGCCTGTCTGTGCGCTGGCCTCAGCGCCGGTGATGGCTGCGCTGATGGCCTGATTCAGGGCGGTGAGCACTTCCGGTGGGATGCTCACCGAGCCGACCGCAGCGCTGACCTCGGCGCTGACCACCGTCACCACAACGTCGCCGTTGCCGTCCACTGCAACGGCAAAGACTACCGACGCGGTCGCACGGACAGTGCGGCCTGTGGCCCCGACTGTTGTCGAGAGCGTAAATGTCACGCCAATCTGGCCGTTATCCAGCATCACGTCCACGTCACTAACGTAGCCATAGCCGCCGACTGCCAGCGCCTGCGCGATTCTGGCCTCGATCTCGGCCTCGGTCATCGTCACGCTGAAGGGGACACCTTCCGGTAACTGGTAAACCTGCAACCAGGCTTCGTTTAACGCCTCAACTGTGCCTTCGCTGACCTCGATAACGACCGGCTCTGGAGGGGGCGCAGGTGGCGGGGTTTCCTCTCCGCCCGATTCCTGTTCTTCTCCCTGTGTCTCTCCCTGAGTATCCCCCTCGTTGCCCGACTCTCCGCCTGACTCATCCGCCGCTTCCGGCTGGGCGGTGGGTTCTTCGCTCGTCTGGGAAGCCTCTTCTTCGCCTGCTTCCGGCTCTGCTGCCCCTGTCTCAGGGGTGGGGGTCGCCTCCTGGATGCTCTCCTCAACGGTCGGGGTTGGCTCCTGAGCCGGGGCTTCCTCTCCGGCGGCTGGCTCGCTGGCTTCTCCACTCTCTGCCCCGGCAGGAGGGGCTGGTAGGCTGGTGGGATCGCAACCTGCTAACACAAGAAGCAGTATCAGGCTCAAGCCGATGAAGATAAACTTACGCATATAAGCCTCCCTGTACGTGGACGTGAAGAGTTCTCATAAGAAGTGGTTGAAGTACACCCACACGGTACGTCAGGACAGGCGATCCGGTAATGGGGAAAGATTTCTATATTGTCACCGTTCGGGGGCCGGAGGCAGCCCGGAGGGGGAAGCCATGAATCGAGAGATGATCCGCCTGAGCAAGACAATCGCCCACGCCCTGCGACATGCTCCCTGGCTCTACGAACTGGAGCTGGACGAGGAGGGATGGGTTCCGGTGGAGGACCTGCTCGCCGCGCTGAGGGAGCACCGGAAGGCATGGCGCGATCTATCCGAGAAGGACATCGCCGAGCTGATCGCCCGCTCGGACAAGCAGCGCTATGAACTGCGCGGGGGGCGTATCCGTGCCCTGTACGGCCATTCGCTGCCGGGCAGGCTGGCGAGAACCCCCGCTCCGCCGCCGGATATGCTGTATCACGGGACATCGGAGCGGGCGCTGGACGCCATCCGGGTTGAGGGGTTAAAGCCGATGGGGCGCCAGTATGTGCATCTCTCGACTGACGAGGAAACCGCTCTTCAGGTTGCCCGTCGCAAGCGCGGGCGGCCCGTCATCCTCCGCATCAGGGCGGCGGAGGCGCACCGCGCCGGAGTCGCTTTCTACAGGGGGAACGATAAAGTCTGGCTGGCTGACAGCGTCCCGCCCGCCTTTATCATCGTCCCCGATCGGGGCTGAGCGGGGCCTGCAGAAGCAGCGGGGCCGGACGGCGGAGCCCGTTACCCGCCCTAATTTCCGGTGTCCTGCGTCGGGACGGCGGTCGGCGTGGGCGTTGTGCATACCTCGATGGTTTCCACAATGACGGCCAGCAACTCCTCGTCTTCCGCAAAGCGGTTCTGAGCTTCCCGCAGGTAAGGCAGGGCATTCTCGCACTGCCCCATGTTGGCGTAGGAGAGACCCAGCCGGTAGTAGATGTCGTCGTTGTCCTGCCCCAGCGCCAGCGCGCGTTCCAGAGCAGGCGCGGCCTGTGAGTAGCTCCCCTGCAGGTAGCGGATCGTCCCCAGCCGCACCCAGGGGGCGGCGAACTCCTCGTCAAGCTCAACCGCCCGCTCGTAGAACTCCGTCGCGCTGGCCGGATCACCGATGAAGGTCTCGTAGGTAAGCCCCACCTCGAACTGGATCAGCGCGTTTTCCGGCTCGATGGTCTCCGCCTCGAAGAAGGCGTCGAGCGCTTCGTCGTAGCGGCCCAGCACGCGGTACACGCGCCCCAGCGCCACATGCAGGAAAGCCAGCCGGGGATGAATCCGGAGGGCGGCCTCGTACTGGGTCGCGGCTCCGGCGTAATCCCCCAGACTTTCCAGGATATAGGCGTAGTCTCGCCGGATGTCCACACTGTTCGGGTCGAGCGCCAGCGCCTTCTCGATGGTCTGCTGGGCCTGATCCCAGCGGTCGAGGTCTACCAGCGCCTCGGCCAGGTAGGACTGCCCCAGCGCGTAGTTTTCGTCAATCTCAAGCGCCCGTAGAATCTGCGATGAGGCATCCTCTGGCCGCTCGCTCCAGTCCATCACCTTCCCCATAATGGCGTAGCCCGCCGGACTTTCGGGGTCGGCCAGAATCGCCATGTTGGCCGCGTTGAGGGCTTCTTCGAGCGTGGCCTCGCGCGCCTCACCGTACTGCATTGCGGTCTTGAAGAGCAGCAGGCGGGCGACCTGAAAAGGATAATCCACCGTGTTCGGCGCGGCATCCGCCGCCTGCTGATAGAGATCAATCGCCTCATCCAGATTGCCGGAGAGATACGCTTCTTCCGCTCTGGCCGCCAGTTCCTCCGGCGAGAGGGGCCTGTCCTCCGCCTCTGCGGCTGTTCCTTCTGCATCCGTCTGCGGGGCTGTCTCTCCCGAAGAGGCTATCAGGGGAAGCTCGCCGATCTCCCCCTCGATCCAGCCCCGCACCACATCGGGGTTAAAGTACACCCACAGCGCCCCCGCGATGAGAACCAGATAGAAGACTATCCGGAAGGGATCATCGCGCGGCCCCTGCCTGCGGCTGCGTGGCTTGTAGTCCGCGTAACTGCGACGCCGTCGGCGGCGACGCTTGTCACCGATCGGAATTCCCAAAGCGGCTCTCTCCTGATGCCGGGTTACTCATCCGGTGTCGTCCCTCCGTCTCCCTCGCCGGAATTCGGCAGTTCCAGAAGGACTTCCGGCTCCTCGTACCCTTCCGGGAACTGGAGCGGATAAGGTGGCCGGGCGTAATCCCGGCACAGCACCAGACCGGAGAGGATGTTGTTCAGGGCTGCCTCATCTTCCAATCGCTCCTGCTCGTAGATGTCCAGCGCGTGGAACAGCCGGGGAACGGCCTTGTCGCACTCGTTCAGATAGAAGTACGCCGCGCCGGTGACGTAGTAGGCTTCCAGCGGGACGGGTTCGTCATGTGCTTCTCCCCAGGCGATGGCCTCCTCGAATGTCGCGATCGCGTCCTCATAATTCCGACGGGTGAAGTAGACCATCGCCAGCCGTGTCCAGGCAGGCATGTAGATGGTCTCCGGAATCTCACGCTCCTCAAGGGGAATCTCTTCCAGTTCCTCATAGGTGTAGAGCGGGCAATCCTCGCAGACCAGTTCGACCGCCTGCTCCAGAAAGCTCTGGGCCGCCGCGTCATCGCGGATTTCGAAGAAGGTCTTGCCCAGTTCCACATAGGGCAGGGGGTC
>DRKO01000038.1 GCA_011051745.1 Chloroflexota bacterium
CCGGCGGTCGGGCTGGTGGATATTATGCGCGTCAGCCCGGATGTCGCGCCTGCGTGGTATCCCCGCTTGTTTGGTATACAACCGCCCTTCCGCCGTGATTTCAACCTGCCTGCCGCGCGTAACAGCGTCCTGATGTCGCTTCAGCGCGCCTGGACACACCGGCGCTGGTGGTGGCTCGACGCCGATAACCTGCTGGTGCGCGAAGAACAGGAGATGACCGCTGCCGGGGTACAGACGCTCATAACCATCGCTGGCATGACGGGCGGTCACATCGTCCTGAGCGATGATCTGCCCCTGCTCCCGGAAGAGCGTCTGCGATGGGCGGCGGCTCTGCTACCACCCCTTGAAAACGGACGGCTGGAGATCATGGAGCTGCTTTCAGACGAACTCCCCGCCACGCTGATCCGGCGCTGCGACGGCCCGGCGGGGCCATATACCCTCGCTGCGCTGATCAACTGGGACGACCGCCCGGCGCGGCGCGAGATTCGTCTTACCGATCTGGGGTTACCCGACGGGGAGCCAACCCTGATCTGCGATTTCTGGAGAAGAAGGGTGAGCGCCCATGAGGGGGAAACCCTGCGAACCGATCCGATCCCGCCTCACGGGGTTGCGCTGCTGGCCCTGCGATCCCTCGCGCCGGGGGCACAGTATGCAGGCAGCGATCTGCATATCAGCATGGGCGGCGAAGTGACGCGCTGGGAGAAGAGAGACAACAGTCTGCACATTACGCTCTGGCTGGGACGCACGGCGGAGGGGACGCTGTGGCTCAGGCTCCCCACCCCACCAGAGAGCATCACCTGCGACGGGGAACCTGCGGAGGCCCTCCCTGCAGAGGGCGATCTGTACGCTGTGCCGGTCAGGATCAGGGGAGAAGCGACGCTCATCGTGCGGCGCTGACGTGGCCTCTGTCCTTCATTTCACCACCGGAGGCGGCATAGCGGCCTCCAGTGCCTCAACCAGATCGGCCTGAGAGACGCCGAGGTCGGCCAGCACATCAAGCGCCGTGTGACGCTCCGCGAGGGCCAGCCCCATCGCCAGATGTAGCGGCGTGACGGCCAGATGTCCCCGGTTCCACGCCTCACCGATCGCATATCCCAGGATGCGCTGCACATCCTCAGAGAGGGGCAGGCGGGCCTGCGAATAACGGGGCACAGGGGCCATCTTCATCCGCCGGTACAGATCATCGGCGGCCAGTCCAAAGCGTCCGGCGAACACGTCCTGAGCCGGGCCGGGCAGAGAAAGCAACGCCGCCAGCAGGTGCAGGCTGGAGACCCGCGCCGCCCCCTGACGGCGGGCGATATCAGTTGCCAGGCTGAGCAACCAGGCGCTCTCCAGTGTGAATCGATAGGCGTGCGTCGCCTCCTCGCGGATCGCCTCGGGAGGCGCGGATTGTTGCAGCGCGTAAAGCTGGTTGATCACGTCGTTGGGGTCAACCCGGAGGGACATCAGCATCTCGTCCGCCGAGGTCGGCGTGATGATGATGCCATACAGCAGGTGCTCGGTATCCAGCGAACGATGTCCCCACTCCCGCGCCGCGTTGACCGCCCGCTCAACGGCATCGCGGGCTTCGTCGGCCAGATCAATGCGCCCCTGCGGGATGCGGTCATGGGTAGCCGCCGACTCGGCCAGCAATCCGTGAAGAGCCTCCGGCGTGATGCCCAGCGAATCGAGCACCGCGCTCGCCAGCCCCTTGCTCTCCCGCGAGAGGGCGTATAACAGATGCTGGCAGGTTACAAAGCCGTGCCCCAGCCCGTCGGCCTCATCCGAGGCAAAGGCCAGCACGCGGTTGAAACGCTCGGTAGGGATGGGGAGTTGCTCCCGCTCATCCTGAGCGCTCATGCCCGCCACCCCATCCGTGCCTGCGCCTCCTGAATCTGCGAACGGATCGCTGCCCGTTGCTCAAGCGCCTGCTGCACGGGGCCGGACAACTGCGCCTGATAGGCATCTTCCAGGTTGGCGATCTCCTTCAGGATATCCGTTGCGGGGTCGATCACATGCTCGGTGATGGGATCAAGCAGGATGCCAAACAGGTTGCGGCGCTCGTTCTCGCCGAACCAGTCCGCCAGCGGCACGAGCACATCGTCATTGATCCCTGCGATCAGATCAGGAAGGCGGTTAATAACATCCTGCATGGCCTCCATGCCTGCCCGCGCCCGCGCGCCCGCGCCAAAAGGCAGGCGGTCGAGCACCCACAGCACAAATTCGGCGATCATCGTGGTGAAAGGCTCGACCGGCTCCACCGCTTCCTGCACCTGCTCGGCCAGCCACTCCAGAGCATCGGCCAGCGCTTCCACCTGACCGCCCAGCCAGCGGATGCCCTCCTGGGGGCCGGGGAGCGCCTCCACGAAACTATTAAGCGCCGCCTGTCCGGTCTCAAGGCCCGTCTGGAGCAGCGCGGCCACGCTCGAAACCCCGGAAAGCGCCCCCGCCACGACCTGCAAAGCCGAATTCAACAGGCTGTCAAGGCCCACCGAGTCGAGCGACTGCCAGAGATCGTTCAGGGTCTGAGCCTCCTCAAGGCGAACCCGCAAATCCTCAAGCTCGGCGTCTGCCTGGCTCATATCACTGATCAACTGATCGCGCTCAGCCGTCACGGAGGCAAGCTCGTACTCCAGTTCGGAGATACGCTCGATCAGAGCAGCGACATCCATCGCGCCTTCGTCCATCTCCAGTGCAGAGCCATTGGGGAGGATCAGGACGGTTGGCTCGCGGCGGCGACTGTTGTTATACAGAATGGCCGCCCCGCCCCCCAGAGCCAGCGCGGCCACCCCTCCGGCCAGCAGGCGCACGACGAACTGTCGTCGCCCGACATCAACTCGATCATCGGGGGAAACCTGAGCAGCGGAGAGGGCCTCGTCCTCATCCGGTACGGTAGGGAGATGCATCAGCGTCTCGGATGGGAACTCGGCCACCACCTCACCGTCTACAACCTCGCCCTCCTGCTCGTGGGATTTATTCCGATCCACGTCCGACATCTCAACCACTCCCTGCACAGGCCTGATGATTCAGCAGGCCGTTTACCTGCGCTTCCGCAGACGATATCCCAGGCGGCGTAGCGCCTGCTCATTTTTACGCCAGTTCTTCAGGACCTTGACCCACAGATCAAGGTACACGCGCGTTCCCAGCATTTCCTCAAGCTCAGGGCGGGCCATCTGGCCCAGCTTCTTGAGCATCTTGCCGCCCTGCCCGATCAGGATGCCCTTCTGGCTCTCGCGCTCAACGTAGATCGTGGCCCGGATATACGTCAGGTCTTCGCTGCGTTCCTTGAACTCCTCAATCTCGACCGCGACCGAGTGGGGTACTTCCTGTTCGTAAAGCAGGAGCACCTTCTCCCGGATGATCTCCGCCGCGCTGTCGCGCAACTGGGCATCGGTCAGTTGATCGGGGGGGAAGTAACGGGGGCCTTCCGGCAGAGCCTCGATGATCATATCGAGCAGTTCGGGCACGTTGTCGCCCCGCGTGGCACTGATCATGATCGGACGGGCGCGGGGAACGAGCGCCTGATACGCGGCCTGATGGCGGGCGATCACATCCCCGCTGATCAGATCGCTTTTGTTCATCACCAGCAGGGCCGGTGTCCCTTCCTGCTCATTGACCAGTTCGGCGATGATCTCATCGGCCTTGCCCGGCATCTCGGAAATATCCACCATAAAGAGGATCAGGTCGGCATCCGGGATGGCTTCGGTGGCCCGTTCGACCATGTACTCACCCAGCCTGTTCCGCGCCCGGTGAATGCCCGGTGTATCCACAAAGATGATCTGAGCCTCCGGCAGCGTCAGGATACCAAGCTGCCGGTCGCGGGTGGTCTGGGGCTTGGGCGAGACGATGGCGACCTTCTCCCCCAGCAGCACGTTCATCAGGGTGGACTTGCCCACGTTGGGCTTGCCGATCACGGCCACATAGCCCGCCCGGTGGCCGGGGGGCAATTCCTCATCCAGAAACAGGTCTTCTTCGATCAGCTCGTCGTTCAGATATTCGTCGTTTGGCTCATCCATCATGCACTCAGCCGGAAGGGGTTAAAATCGGTGTCGTAATCATAATAGTCTTCATTCTCAAGCCGCTTCAGCAGGTTCACGATCTGATACGTAAGCGGCGTCATAATTGCCTCAATGGAAACCTTAAAGATATAGTTGGAGACGATCAGCGTCAGCGCCAGCGACCAGGGAAAGACCCCGAACAGGGTCGCGGCGAGGATGAAGATCGCCGTATCCACGCCCTCCCCCACCAGCGTAGAGGCGATGGTGCGGGTCCACAGGAAGCGGCCCCGCGTCCAGATTTTCATCTTCGCCATCACGTAGCTGTTGGAGAACTCGCCAGCGAAGTAAGCTATCAGGCTGGCAATGATGATCCCGCCGCTCGAGACGCCGCCCAGGATCGCATCATAGCTGGCCTGCCCGGCATAGCGCTCCCACTCGGATTCGCCCGGCATCCGGCCCACGAGCCACAGCGTGGCAGACATCAGCAGCGCCGCCCCGAAGCCCGCCCAGATCACACGCCGTGAGCGCCTGTACCCGTAGACCTCGGTCAGCACGTCGCCGAAGATGTAGCTGATCGGGAAGAGCAGCGTACCGGCGTCGAAAGCCAGCTCCAGCGAGCCGATGCTGACCCCCCAGTCAACGATCTTGGCCGACGAGGCGATGTTGCTGACCAGCAACACCGTGACAAAGAGAACCATGATCAGGTCGAAGAACCGGTAGGCACGCGGCGCTTCGGCTCTCCGGCCTGCGGGTGTTGTGGGTGGATGGTTACTCTTCTGCCCGCTCATGATCGAAATCCGGGTGGGGGCCCGTCCCGAAGCGTGTCACTTCAAAGGTGAAGTTAGCGCCAGCGCGGTGGCCCATCTCCAGCCTGAGATATTCTACGTAACCGTACTCGTCGTTGAGGCGCAGCGTGACAGCATCCGGATCGGCCCCTGCCTGAGGGGCGATCTTGGTCAGCACGTCACGCGTCCAGGCAAACGCGCCCGGCACAGAGAACAGCCAGAAGTCGGAGCCCTTTTTCAGGGGATGCCACTCACCGGCCCGCAAATGCCACAGCTTCCCCTGCGTGAACGTCAGATCGTGCTCACCAAAGCGATGTAGCTCGCTGCCCAGATAACTGACGTGTACCCAGTAGTCGGTGATGTTATGCGCACGCCAGCGATTGATCCCCTCGACCAGCGCCTGAAGCTTTTCATCCATCCGCATTCTACCCCTGTTCAGTGTATATCTTCAGCCACACCCCATTATACCGCTATACTGTCCGGGCGCTCCCGACGATCCGGCTGGCCTTTTGCCCGGCAAAACAACGGGGAGGCAAGCCGCCTCCCCTCCCACCTGCGTTCACAGTCCCCCACCGGCTCAGACCGACGAGGCCGCCACGCGCTCCCGCACCTGATCCCAGGTGCGGCAGAAGGCGCACTGGCCCTCCACCGCCGTCGGCTGCCCGCAGGTCGGGCACGTGTTCAGTTGCACCTGTTCCTGAGCGCTCTGGAACACCCCCTGTTCCCTGGCCCGCAGGAAGCCCAGGTAAAACTGAAGCTTCGCGCCGCGCCGCTCGGCCTCAAGCCGATTAAGCACTTCCTTGTAATAGATGGACCTGGCTCCCGCAGCGTACGGGCATTCTTCGTAGATGTAATCAATGCCCGTCAGCAGAGCATAGGCCGCCGTCTCCCGTTCGTAGAAGCGGCAGAAGGGCTTCACCTTGCGGGCCAGCCCCTCATGCGAGGCAGGCAGCACCGGCCCCTGCCGGGCCAGGTATCCAACCTGCCAGTGCAGCGTGTTGCCGAACAACACCGCCGCCTCATCGTCCAGATTGTGGCCGGTTGCCAGCGCATCATACCCCCCATCGCGTGCCACCCGGTTCATGATGTGCCGCTTGGTCAGGCCACAGACCGAGCAGGGCTTCCCTTTGCCCCGGCGGGTAACACGGGCCGCCGTCGGGATCGTCGCGCCATAAGTGCTCGCCACGTCCACAACCTCCAGATGCAGGCCGGGGCGTGCCTCCACAAACTTACGCACCTTCTCATAAGACTGAGCGGAATAGCCGACCCCGCCGTCAATCCCCAGACCGATATAAAGCCCATCGGCCTGATAACCCAGCTTCACGAGCACATCCCACAGCGCCAGGCTATCCTTCCCGCCGGAGACAGCGACCAGTACACGCTCCTCAGGGGTGAACATCCGGTACTTGCGGATAAAGCGCTCCGTCTGTGCCAGGAACCACTCCAGATAGTGCTCTTTGCACAGCGCCAGCTTGTGCTGCCGCATGTTGATCACGGCCTTGGCGCTGCATTTACGGCACTTCATCCCCTGCACCCCCGTTTACTCAACATACCGTTACAACCCCTCAGCCTCCGGAGATGACAGCCACAAGCGTGATAACATCCCCCTCTTCGAGCAGCACGTCATCGGTCACCAGTTCGCCATCTCTGACGGGCAGCACGGTCTCCGGGGAAAGGCCGCACTCTTTGATCGCGTCGCGGATCGTCTTTCCGGCTTCTACTTCAAATTCCTGGTCTCTGAAGATCAGTTTCGCGCTCATGTGACGGATTGTAGCGAGCGGCAGGAGACCGGTCAAGACTCGCCGGCCCCGGCGAGCAGGCGGGGGAGTTCTGGCAGGTGGAGCGGGCTCAGGCCGAAGCAGGGCACGGACCGGCGCAGGAAGGCCGGAACGCGCTCGTCATCCTCCGGCAGAGCCACCGGGTCCGCCAATCCCGTCTCCAGCCAGATCGCCGCCCGGAGCCGTGCCAGAGGTCTGCTCGCCTCCAGACTGCCGTACACAAAGGCCCGCAGGGGGCCCGCCAGATCAAGCTGCTTGAGGAAAAGCCACTCCTCTGTACCGGTTGAAACCCGCCGCCCGAATACATCGGCGCGGGGGAAGGCGTCGCCCCTGCGCAGCATGAAATCGAGCGCCTCCCTGCCCCGATATTCACGCTGGAAATCATCAATCACCAGCCGGGGGAGGAGAGCGTCCTCCTCATAGAGGAACGCCAGCCCGTACCCGATCACCACATCGCCCCGGCGAAGCACCTCACCGGTCAGGTCACCACCCACCGACACAGGCCCGATCAGCAGCACGGCCCCGCGCAAAGCGTCGAAGCGCAGCACCACGCCCTGCAACATATCCGACGCCAGAGGAGCGGACTTCACCACCGGTGAGCCTCCTACTCGGCAAAGTAGGCCAGCGCCAGCCGCACACGCTCTTCCAGGTCTTCCGGCGCATCGCGGGGGATGGACTGAAGAGCAGCCTGCGCCTCGACGAGGCTATAGCCCAGCGAAGTCAGGGCGGCGATCACCTCGGTGTCAAGACGGGAGACGGTCACCAGCTCCGAGGGCATCGTCTCAGGCAACAGCCTGCCCTTCAACTCCAGGACGATCTTCTGGGCCGTCTTTTTCCCGACGCCGGGAACGCGGGTGATGATCTCCGCCTCATCACGCTGGACGGCGCTCACCAGCATATCCAGTGAGAGCGTGCTCAGAACGGCCAGCGCCAGACGCGGGCCAACGCCGGAAACGCTGAGCAGCATCTCGAAGACCTGCCGCTCCTCCTCATGCAGGAAGCCGTATAGCGTCAGGGAATCCTCCCTGACGACAAGATGGGTTACCAGTTCGACCGGCTGCCCGATCTCGCCCAGCGCGTTGAAGACGCCGGTCGGGACGTGCACCTCCAACCCGATTCCACCCACCCCGATGATAATTGACTGCTCGCGGACGCTCTGCAGCGTCCCGGTGATAGAAGCGATCATACCCTCACCCTGTCGCCTGGTTCCGGTTTCTGCTTGCCATCTATGATAACGGCTTTTTGAATTCCCCCCCATTGACATCATCTGAGCAGGCAGGTTATTATGGGAGATAATCGGTCAGAATAATGCAGTTCTTAGTGAGACGCCCTTAGAATGGAGGATGGTCTTATGAGTACATCCACGGCCTCTGCACTTCAGACGGACACTCCCGGCGCACAGGGATGGCTCTACAGCCGCGACTGGGATTTGACGTTTATCACCCTGAGCGTCGTTCTCGTCAGCCTGCCGTATCTTGTTTATCTGGGGCTGGTCGAGATGGCCCCTCTGCTGGAGCCGCTCGCCGCCAGCCTGAGCACCACCGTAGATGACCTGAGCCGCAACATCGTTAACGCAGCGGTGGCCCTGCTGGTCGGCGGCCCGCACATGTACGCGACGTTCTCGCGCACCGCTTTTAACAGGGATTACGTCCAGAAACACCGCTTCATGATATGGACGTCGCTTCTGATTCCGGTCATCGTGGTCACGCTGGCGCTTTCCTGGCTACAACTGCTGCTGACCGTCTTCTTCTTCTGGGCTTCGATCCACGTCCTGCACCAGATCGTCTACATCACGGAGTTATACAATCATAAGCAGCCCGTCGGGCTGACGAAGTTCTCGCGCTTTGCCGATTACGCCGTGATCCTGACGGCGCTCTACCCGCTGGCGGCGTGGAAAATCTCTATCAATGCGTTTGCGATCGGACAGAACAACATCAGCGAAGTGGTGGGGCGCATCCTGAGCTTCTTCGGGCTGAGCCTCGGCCCCTGGATGATCTGGCTGGCCGGTGGCGCATTCGCGATCGCGCTGGTCCTCTGGATCGTCAAAACAGTAATGGAGTGGCGACAGGGCACGCTGCACGGCCCCAAGACGTTATTCATCGCCCTGACGGTGATCGCGTCCTTCTTTGTGCCCGCGCTGGGCAATCTGGACACAGCCTTTCAGGGGATGAACGTCTGGCATTCGCTGCAGTATCTGGCACTGACGTGGATGCTCAACAACCTGCGCATGCGGCACGGCGAGATGGAGGACAAGCCCTTCCTCAAGCGGATTTCGGAGGACGGCTCGGCCCGTCGCTACTACCTGTTCAACGTCGGGCTGACGGTGGCCGATGTGATGCTGGCCGGAGTGATCTTCTTCATCCTCACGAGCGTGACCGGCAAAGGGTTCGATTACGCCTTTGATCGCTCCTACTACATCGCGATCCTGAGCTTCCTGTGGATGCACTATTATCATGATCACTTCCTCTTCACCGAGCCCGAAGTGATCGAGATACAACCCCTTCCCCAGCCTGCCCTCTCGCGTTCCGCGTGATCGGGCGAAGACAAAAAGGGGCGGGTGCACAGAACGCCCGCCCCTTTTACGATCCTCCGGGTAAAACGGCTTGTCCGGGAGCCTCACACAGGCTACAATGCGCCCCACCGGATAAAGCGAAGCGAGAGCAACCCATGCTGAGAGAGCAGATCATCTATCTGGAGCACGAGTCGCGCGTGCTGGCGGATAATCCACCGGGCGACCCGTTCAGACGCACCCTCCCCGTCTACCTGCCGCCGGGCTATAACGACGATCCGGATCGTCGTTACCCTGTGATCTGGGTGCTGGCTCCCTTCACAAGCTGGGGGGAACGCCTGTTCAACCTTCAGGCATGGGATGAGAACATCGTGCAACGGATGGATCGGCTGGTACGGGAGGGAAAAGCCGCGCCCGCGATCCTCATCTTCCCGGATTGCTTCACCCATTACGGGGGCAGCCAGTACCTCAATTCATCCGCCGTCGGACGTTACGAAGACTACCTCATCGAGGAGTTGATCCCGTTCAGCGACGCCCACCTCCGCACGCTGCCCACTCGCGAGCACCGGGCCGTGCTGGGGTACAGCAGCGGCGGGTACGGAGCGCTGATGCTGGCTATGCGCCATCCAAACACATTCGGTGCGGCGGCCAG
>DRKO01000039.1 GCA_011051745.1 Chloroflexota bacterium
AGAGGAAGAAGGGGTCGCCGTGAGAGGTCACGGCGACGGGCACCTTAACAAGAGAATAGCAGGAGAGAGCGCATCAAGAGACGAGAAGATGAATGCGGTCTCCGCATGAGGGCGAAAGCGAAAGAAGGCGAACGGGGGATGCCTGGGCGTCAGGAGCCGAAGAAGGACGTGGTACACTGCGAAAAGCGTCGGGGAGCCGTGTGCAGGCGAGGATCCGGCGATGTCCGAATGGGGAAACCCGGCTGCCTGGAAAGGCAGTCACCGCCGGCTGAACACATAGGTCGGCGGGGGGAACCGGGGGAACTGAAACATCTTAGTACCCCGAGGAAAAGAGAGTATTCCGTGAGTAGTGGCGAGCGAAAGCGGAGGAGCCCAAACCGCGCCCTGCGGGGCGCGGGGTTGTAGGCCCCGGCAGGAAGCGCTGGACGTCTAGCCGAACGGCACTGGAAAGGCCGACCGGAGAGGGTGAAAGTCCCGTAGGCGAAAGAGGGAAGGCGCGGGCCGGAGAGCCTGAGTACCACGGGGCACGCTAATCCTGTGGGAAGCAGGGGGGACCACCCTCCAAGGCTAAATACTCCTGACGACCGATAGCGGACAAGTACCGTGAGGGAAAGGTGAAAAGAACCCCGGTGAGGGGAGTGAAAGAGAACCTGAAACCGTTCGCTGACAGACGGTGGGAGCGCCAGTGTCCGGCCGGAAGGTCGGGCAGGCGTGACCGCGTGCCTTTTGGAGAATGAGCCGGCGAGTTAATCGGTGTGGCGCGGTTAAGGCAGGGACAGCCGGAGCCGGAGCGAAAGCGAGTCTGAAGAGGGCGAAGCAGCGAAGCTGCCCGTCGCACTGATTAGACACGAAACCTGGTGAGCTACCCATGGCCAGGGTGAAGGCGCGGTGAAACGCGTTGGAGGCCCGAACCGGTTGCTGTTGCAAAAGCATCGGATGAGCTGTGGGTAGGGGTGAAATGCCAAACGAACCGGGAGATAGCTTGTTCTCCCCGAAATAGCTTTAGGGCTAGCGTCGTGGGAAGCGTGGCGGAGGTAGAGCACTGGATGGACCTGGGGGCCGGATAGGTTACCCAGCCCAACCAAACTCCGAATGCCGTCACGCCGGACACGGCAGTCGGACGACGGGAGATGAGTTTCGTCGTCGAGAGGGAAACAGCCCAGACCGTCGGCTAAGGTCCCGGAGTGCAGGCTAAGTGGGAAACGAAGTGGTCGTGTCGAGACAGCCAGGAGGTTGGCTTAGAAGCAGCCATCCTTTAAAGAGTGCGTAACAGCTCACTGGTCAAACGCGGCTGCGCGGATAATGTAACGGGGCTCAAGCCTGCCACCGAAGCCACGGGGCGGCGGACGGAAGTGCGCCGCCGGTAGGGGAGCGTTGCCTGACCGAAGAAGCATCAGGGAGACCCGGTGTGGAGGGCAGGCAAGTGAGAATGCCGGCATGAGTAGCGAGACATGCGTGAGAACCGCATGCGCCGAAAACCTGAGGTTTCCGACGGAAGGTCAATCCGCGTCGGGTGAGTCGGGCCTTAGCCGAGGCCGAAAGGCGTAGGCGATGGACAACCGGTCAACAGTCCGGTACCACGCCGGTGGAGCGAAGGGGGGACGCGTCCGTGAAGGCCAGCCTCCGGATGGAGGGAGGTGCCAAGCGCGCGAAGCGAGGAGGGAGCCAGGGAAATCCGGCTCCGGAGCGGAGCGGGCGAGGGCGGAGCGAAAGCTCAGAAGTGGCTGGAGCGGAGGCCGAGAAAAGCCTCTAAGCGAAGAAGCCGGCGTGCCCGTACCGCAAACCGACACAGGTAGGTAGGTGGAGAACACCAAGGCGCACGGGAGAACCCTCGTTAAGGAACTAGGCAAACTGGCCGCGTAACTTCGGGAGAAGCGGCGCCACCTTCGGGTGGCCGCAGAGAAATGGCCCTGCCGACTGTTTAACAAAAACACAGGTCTCTGCCAACGCGAAAAGCGGACGTATAGGGGCTGACGCCTGCCCGGTGCCGGAAGGTTAAGGGGAAGGGTTAGGGGCGACCTCGGTCGCCTCGAAGCTCAGAACCGAAGCCCCGGTGAACGGCGGCCGTAACTATAACGGTCCTAAGGTAGCGAAATTCCTTGTCGGGTAAGTTCCGACCCGCACGAATGGCGTAACGAGTGGGGCACTGTCTCAACGAGGGACCCGGCGAAATTGAAGTCTGCGTAAAGATGCGCAGGACCCGCAGCAGGACAAAAAGACCCCGTGGAGCTTTACTGCAGCTTGCCATAGCGTGAGGGCTGTGCCTGTGTAGGATAGCTGGGAGGCAGAGAAGCCCGGACGCCAGTTCGGGTGGAGCCGGCCTTGAAATACCAGCCTGGTGCAGACCTGACCCTAACCCCGCGCCGTGAGCCGGGCGGGGGACGGTGGCAGGTGGGCAGTTTGACTGGGGCGGTCGCCTGCGAAAGAGTAACGGAGGCGCCCAAAGGTTCCCTCAGGCTGAATGGAAACCAGCCGCAGAGTGTAAAGGCAGAAGGGAGCTTGACTGTCAGGCCCACAGGCCGAGCAGGGACGAAAGTCGGGCTTAGTGATCCTACGGCGCTGAGTGGAAAGGCCGTAGCTTACCGGATAAAAGCTACCCCGGGGATAACAGGCTAGTCTGGTCCAAGAGTTCACATCGACGACCAGGCTCGGCACCTCGATGTCGGCTCATCGCATCCTGGGGCTGGACCAGGTCCCAAGGGTTGGGCTGTTCGCCCATTAAAGCGGTACGTGAGCTGGGTTCAGACCGTCGTGAGACAGGTCGGTCTCTATCCGCTGTGGGTGTGCGAGATTTGAGGGGCGCTGCTCCCAGTACGAGAGGACCGGAGTGGACCGACCGCTGGTGTGCCAGTTGTGTCGCCAGACGCAGCGCTGGGTAGCCACGTCGGGACGGGATAACCGCTGAAAGCATCTAAGTGGGAAGCCCACCCCAAAACCAGATCTCGTTATCAGACCGCTGGAAGACGACCAGCTTGATAGGCGGGAGGTGTACGCACGGCAACGTGTTCAGCCAACCCGTACTAAGGGTCGAACGCTTTCCGCCCTCCTGTGGAGACCGCATCTATCTTCTCAATGGGTGCTCTACCCTGCTATTCGGGGCGATTTGCCCTTCGCCCCTGGCTGCTCCGCTTGCAGCGTCAGTTGCTCTCGAACGGTGGAGTTTGGCCGCAAGGGCAAGCGCCTGACCTGCCTGCAGAAGTCCGTTGCACTCGAACGGTGGAGTTTGGCCGCAGGGGCAGACGCCTGATCTGCCTGCAAAAGTCCGTTGTTCTCGAACGGTGGAGTTCGACCGTAAGGGCAAACTCCTGAATCAACTCGACTTCGTCGAGTTGATCGTCCTCCTGGTGATTAGAGCGGCGGGGACACACCCGGTCCCATCCCGAACCCGGTCGTTAAGCCCGCCAGCGCCGATGGTACTGCCCTGGACACGGGGTGGGAGAGTAGGCCATCGCCAGGAGGACCCTTTTTATTTCCCCCATCTTCTGTCGCGGCCTCCTGTTTCCTTCTTCCTCAGCGAGTCCCGAGATTCTCCATAAAGTCCGCGATGGCCTGAGCGACGATTTGATTCCCCTCAGCCGTGAGATGTACCTCGTCCCAGTAAATCCGGTCGGGGTCACGCATAGCGGCCTCGTCAATCAGCACCGGTTCCAGATTGAGCCAGTCTGCCCCCAGATCGTCGAGCGTCTCCGAATAAAACGTATACACGCGACGCTCATAGGCGTAGCTCTCCTCCAGAGGGGTCGCCAGCACGCGCGGCGGAACCAGCACGAACGCCATTCGCAGGTTGTGCGCTTCGGCGTAGCTCAACAATTGCTCCAGATCAGCCCGGCTGGCTTCTGCTGCCTCTGCCGAGAACTCCACCTCGCGCCTGCCCAGCGCGCCGAGCACCCGGTTGTAGTACACCGCCGCCAGCCGGTAGCTGCGCAGATGACGGAGCACCCGCTTGATCCGCTCGATGAGGGAGATAGCCTCTTCCTGTGGCGCTTCTTCAGCAGGTCGGGGACTGGCCTCCTCGACCGGCGGCCTGCCCGCCACGTCGGCCAGAGTGTTCAGCTTCAAGGTCTGCCCGAAATCGTTTGAGGTTGTGATCACAACCAGAATCAGGTCGGGTTGGTAGGCAGGTGCATCGAACGCCTCCAGTAGCAGGCGTTCCTGCTCCTGCCCGAATCCGGGGACACCCCAGTTCATCACTTCGGTGGCCTGATCCGGGTGACGCGCCTCCAGTTCCCTTTCCAGCGCCTCGCCGATGGTCTGCTCAAACGGCACGCCTGCCCCAAAGACCAGCGAATCACCCAGCAACAGCACACGGAGGGTATCGTCCTCCAGCCCGACTACATAGTCCACCTCATCGCGGAAGCCCAGATTATTTGTCCGCACCGCGATGGTTGCCCCGTCGGACTGGCGCACGAAGTCCAGTTGCGTATCAGGGCGCAGGCGATAGCCCAGCAGGGGGTCATCCTGATACAGGCTGGCGGAGGCCTGCCAGTTGGGAGGCGCGTTTGCCGCTCCTGAGGGCGGTTCGAGGGGATCGTAGACGAAGCGCAGGAATAGCTCGACGCCTCCCAGCCCGACAAGCACGCTGAGCGAGGCGGCCAGCAACCCCTGAAGGACGGTTCGGAGCCGATGTGCGGGTTTCTTCTCGTGCATGGAGCCTGTTCTACCAGTTGATGCGGGACGTGGGGCCGGGCGGGAATCGGCGGGAAGGGTTATCCCAGAAAGAGCGGCTGGACGATAAGCTTCCAGAGCACCATCAGGCCAGCCCCGAACAGCACCCCTCCGGCCACCTCTTTACGGCTGTGGCCCAGAACCTCCTGGAGGTGCGTTTCCTGAATGGGATGGCCGCTGAGCAATTCCGCGATGATGCGGTTGATCACGTAGGCGTGCGCTCCGGCCTGCCGCCGGATACCGGCTGCGTCGTATATCACGATGGCGGCCAGAATGGCAGCGATGGCGAAGGTGGGTGAATCAAACCCCCATTCCATCCCGACCCCCGCCGCCAGTGCGCTCACCATCGCCGAGTGCGAACTGGGCATCCCACCCGTCTCGGCAATGTGTCCCCACTCAAACTCGCCGGTGCTGAGCCAGTAGGTGAAAGGCTTGAGAAATTGCGCCAGCGAGCTGGCCGCAATCGAGACCCACAGGATGTCGTTTACGGCAAGCTGGGCAAAGATGCTACCGCTCACAACCGTTACTCCTCCAGCCCATCAGAGGGGATGTCGTCGTACTCTTCTACGCTGGCGGGAGGCTGAAGCTGCTCCAGCCGCAACCGGGCTTCATCGAGCACTCTGTCGCACAGGGCCGCCAGTTCCCGGCCACGCTCGAAGAGCGTCAACGTCTCCTCTAACGGCAAACCACCCGCTTCCAGCCGGGCGACGATCTCCTCCAGTTCAGCCATGGCCTGCTCGAACGACAGCGACTCCTCGCTCATGATTTGTCCTCGCTTACCCTTGCCCTCAGTTCGCCCTCGTGCAGCCGGATGTGCAGGCGGTCACCGGGGGCGACGTCGGCGGCGCGGCGCAGCACGCGCCCGTCCGGGCCGTACACAATCGCGTAACCGCGTGCCAGCGTGGCCGCCGGATCCATCGTCTGCAGAGTTTTTTCCAGACCGGTCAGCCGTTCGCGCCGGAGGGTCAGGTCACCACTCACCGCGCGGGCGGCCCGACTCAGGAGGGCGTCAACCGCCTGCCGGGCGCTATCAACCTGCGCCTGAGGGGAAAGCCGTTCCAGACGGGCCGTCAGATGGGCGACGGTCCGGCGACGCGCCGCCAGATCGTCCGTCAGGGCCTCGAACAGGCGCGTTCTCCAGTCACGCAGTCGGGCTCGCAGATCGTCAACCGTCACCGGTGAGACCAGTTCGGCGGCGGCGGAGGGCGTCGGGGCGCGGAGGTCGGCGGCGAAGTCGGCCAGTGTGAAGTCTATCTCGTGCCCCACGCCGGTTATTACCGGCACGCGGCTGTCTGCCACTGCCCGCGCCACGCGCTCATCGTTGAAGCACCACAGGTCTTCCAGTGAGCCGCCCCCGCGCACCAGCAGGATCACGTCCACATCGTCACGGCGGTTCAGCGTCTCCAGCGCGGCGACAATTCGTGGCGGGGCCTGATCGCCCTGTACAGGCGTGGGGGCGAGAATGACGCGGGCCAGCGGGTTACGCCTCCCCAGCACGTTGAGGACATCCTGCAGGGCGGCGGTCTGTGCACCCGTCGCCACGCCGATCACCCGTATCTGTTCCGGCAGGGGACGCTTGCGCTCAGGGGCGAAGAGCCCCTCGGCCTGTAGCCGCGCTTTGAGTGCCTCGAAACGGGCGTACAGGTCGCCCCGGCCTGCCGGGCGCAGAGTGCGGCAGTAGAGCTGATACTGCCCTCCGGCCTCGTAGACGCTCAGGTGGCCGCGTGCGATGGCCCGCTCGCCGTCCCGGGGGAGCGTCTCCTGCGCCTGTACTGCGTCGCGCCACATCACACAGCGAAGCTGAGCGTCGGCGTCCTTCAGTGTGAAGTAGGCGTGCCCGGAGCCAGGGATGCGGAAGTTGGATACTTCCCCCTCAACCTCCAAGTCCTGCAGGCGATAGTCCAGATCGAACATCTGGCGCACGTAGCGCGTCAGTTCGCTGACCGACCAGCGTTTGACTGTCATGGTTTGCATAGCTTAACATGCAGGTGCGGGAAGTCAAGCGCGATCTTTTGCCCCCGGCGAAGAGCCGGTATGCCGGTGATATTCAGCTTGCGGGCCACCCGGAGGCGGGGAAGAGGCGGGAAGTTCGACCGGAGGTCAAATTCCGTGACGGCGGACAGAGCCGCGCCATCTTCTCTGCCCTGCGGGATGGCGGGTTAGATTGTGTGGTGGACAACTCTCCTTCCTGCCCGCCTGAGTTCCCCGGCTGCGATCCGCGCTCACCGGTTCACGAGGGCGGGCGAGCCCGTTCGAGAGGTGGGGACGAGGGCCACGTCGATCCACGGTAGCGGCCCTGTGGCCGTCCCTCGCCGCGCGGACGGGTTCCGCATTGCTGCGGTGGGGTTGGTTCTACACCGGCAAGGCCGGAGAGAACGTATGTTCTAGGTGTAGTATAGCACGGAATGGGCGGGAGTCAATTGATCGTTTGATCATGATC
>DRKO01000040.1 GCA_011051745.1 Chloroflexota bacterium
CCGCCGAAAGCGCTTATGAATATGTTGCAGGCTACACCATCGTGAATGATGTCTCGGCCCGTGATGTCCAGTTCGCCGATAAGCAGTGGGTGCGGGGCAAATCCTTTGACACGTTCTGCCCGATGGGTCCCTATCTGGTGACCCCCGACGAGGTCGGCGATCCCCACCGGCTCGCTATTCGGTGTCGTCTCAACGGTCAGTTGATGCAGGACTCCAGCACCGCCGAGATGATCTTCAGGATTCCTGAGCTGATCGAGTTCATTTCCCGGACATCTACTCTCCTGCCGGGGGACATCATCTCGACCGGCACGCCGGACGGGGTGGGCGTTTTCCGGGACCCCCAGGTGTTTCTCAAGGCCGGGGACGTGGTGGAGGTCGAAGTCGAGAAACTGGGCAGCCTGCGCAATCCGGTTGGCCAGGGGCTTCCGTCCTCCCGCTGACTCGAACTCTCTATGAGGAGCCGTCGTGAGGATAAGTGGCAGCTATCTGCTTGAAGCGCCGGGAGAGCGCGTCTGGCCGCTGATCTTCGACCCGCGCTCCCTGATGAACCTGATCCCCGGTTGCCAGCAGCTTGAACGGGTCGGCGAGAACGAGTATCGCGGGCAGATACAGATCGGGGTGGCTGCCGTCCGGGGGGTATATGAAACCTCCGTCCGCGTGCTGGAGCAGTCTCCCCTCTCCCGCTGTCGCCTTGAAGGCGAGGTCAGCGGCCCGGCGGGCGTTATTCAGGGGCAGGCGTCCTTTGTGTTGAAGGAGGTGGAGGACGGAAAGACGCAACTGGACTATGAAGCCGACGCGACGATCACCGGCGCGCTCGCTCAACTGAGCCCCCGCTTTATCGAGGGCCTTGTTCGGACGCTTATCAGGCACGGCCTCACAGAGCTTAATCAGCAACTACGGGCACAGTCGGCGGCTGATACGGATGGCCGGTAGCGGTAGTGGGTAGCCAGTGTTTTCACGGGAGGCATGTATGCAAATTGTAGACCTGTCCGTACCGATTGGGGAGGATACGCTCAGCCCTCCTTCCGTTAATCTTCAGCTTCAGTTGACCAGTTATCACCGGGGGCCCGGCTTCTGGCAGGCCAGCAAGATAGAGATGCTTCTTCACACCGGCTCGCATGTGGATTTCTCAAAGCACGTCCAGGAGGATGGCGAGACGGCGGTAGATGTCGCTCTGGATCGTGTCTCTGGCGAGGCGCTGGTCGTTGATCTCAGCTTCGCTGGCCCGAATCATGAGATCACGGTCGCCGATCTGGAGGCCCACGCGCCTCCCATCCAGAAAGGCGACATTGTGCTGGTTCGCACCGACTGGACCGAGAAGCACTGGGGCAACTTCCCGACGTACTACATGGAATCGCCCTATTGCTCGGCAGAAGCTGCTCAGTGGCTGGTTGACCGGGGCGCAAAAGCCATCGGTTTCGACTGCTTCAGCGAGTATTGCGCTCGTCTCCCCGACTTCACCTCCGAGGATTTCATCATTCACAAGGTCATCCTTGAGAACGGGGCGATCCTCATGCAGCAGATGACCAATCTCTCCCGGCTCCCCACCGACCGGCGTTTCCAGTTCTTTGCCCCGTTTATCAGGATTCGGGGGGCTGAGGGGTCGCCCGCGCGGTTCTTTGCTCTTCTCGATCAGTAGTCAGGAGGTGTGGATGTGACTACCAGGGAATATTTCTTGCCCCGGTCGCTGGATGAGGCGGTGGGCCTGCTGGCGGAACACGGGCCTTCGCTGCTGGTGATGTCCGGCGGCACGCTCGCCATGCCCCTCATCAACGAGGGTGTTTCGATGCCGGAGATGGTGATGGGCCTTCGGCGGGCAGGCCTCAGTTATCTTGAGCGGGTGAATGGTAGCCTGATTGTCGGGGCGGCAACCACTCTGAGCCAGGTAGTCGGCTTTGAGGCGATCCCCGTTCTGCAGGAGGCGGCCTATAACATCGGGGGCTGGGCCATCCGCAACATGGGGACGGTGGGCGGCAACCTCTTTGCTCCGCCCCCCGGAGGGGATTTCGCCGTCGCTTTGCTGGCGCTGGATGCACAGCTCAAGCTCGTGAGCGCCAGAGGCGAGCGAACGCTCCCCCTTGCGGAGTTCTACACCGGCTTCATGACCACCGCGCTTGAGCCGGATGAGCTGGTGGCCGAAATCCGGGTCCCCGTGCCTGCCGGCAGGACGGCTTACCTGAAGTACGGTCGTCGGCATACCAACACGCCTGCTGTTGTCACCGTCGCCGCGCATCTGGTTCTGAATGGCAAGAAAGTGGAAGACGCCCGCTTGGCGCTTAATGCCGTCGGTCCCCATCCGATCCGCGCCACACAGGCCGAGGCTCTGCTCACTGGCTCCACGCTGGACGAGGAGACCATCGCAGCAGCAGCCGCAGCGGCGGCTGAGGAATGTGAGCCTTTCACCGATCCTATCGCCAGTGCGTGGTATCGGCGCAGGATGGTGAACGTGTTTGTGCGGCGCGCCCTGTCGCAAATAGCCCAGTGAGGGAGGCAGACATGGCATCGAAGATCGTGAGTTTTGTTCTGAACGGTCGTGAGGTGGAAGTTATGGTCAGGC
>DRKO01000041.1 GCA_011051745.1 Chloroflexota bacterium
GACGATGGCCGCCGCGCAGGTGAGGACCTGATCGCAGAAGGCGCGGACATCATCATGCCGGTGGCCGGGCCGGTCGGGCTGGGGACTGCTGCCGCAGTGATGGACAACCCCGGCACGATGCTGATCGGCGTGGATACCGACTGGTGCATCAGCGCCGAGGAGTTCTGCCCGGTCGTGCTGACAAGCGTCCTGAAGAACATGGATGTGGCCGTGCGGGACGCCATCAAGATGGCCGTCGAAGGCGAGTTCGAGGGCGGAACCTATGTCGGCACGCTGGCGAACGATGGCGTGGGGCTGGCCCCCTTCCATGAGTTCGAGGACGACGTGCCGGACGACCTGCGGGCCGAGCTTGACGAGGTTCGCCAGGGCATCATTGACGGAACCATTGATACTGGCTGGCCTCCCTCCGAGTAATCTGATCGGTTGATGGGAGATGGGGCGGTGCCGGGTTAGCCCCCCGCACCGCCCCTTATCGTAGTCACGTAACAAGGAGTCAGAATGCCCCCCATTCTGGAACTACGTGGTATCACCAAATCCTTCCCCGGTGTGCTGGCAAACGACCACATTGACCTGACCCTCGAAAAAGGAGAGGTGCTCGCTCTCCTGGGTGAAAACGGGGCAGGCAAAAGCACCCTGATGAACATCCTCTACGGCCTCTACACGCCTGATGAAGGGGAGATATACATCCAGGGGCAGCGCGTGGAGATCCGCGAGCCCAACGACGCAATCGAAAAAGGGATCGGCATGGTTCACCAGCACTTCATGCTGGTTCCGGTGCTGACGGTGACGGAAAACGTCATGCTGGGCGTAGAGTCTGTCAGAAACGGCATCTTTCTGGATCGGGCCGCAGCCGCCCGCCGCATCCGGGAAATCTCCGAGCACTACGGGCTGGAGGTAGACCCGGACGCCTACATCAAGAATCTGCCGGTTGGCGTCCAGCAGCGCGTCGAGATCATCAAGCTGCTCTACCGCGAGGCGGACATCCTGATTCTGGATGAGCCAACCGCCGTTCTGACCCCTCAGGAAGTGGAGGAGCTTTTCAAGATCATTCGCTTTCTGGTGGAGAAGGGGAAATCCGTGATCTTCATCACCCACAAGCTGAAAGAGGTGATGGAGATCGCCGACCGGATCACCGTCCTGCGCAACGGGCGGGTGGTCGGAACCACCACACCCGCTCAGACCAACGAGCAGGAACTGGCCGCTATGATGGTGGGCCGTGAGGTGCTCCTGCGAGTGGAAAAAGGCCCGGCTCACATCGGCGAGACGGTACTGGAAGTTGAGGACCTGTACATTCTCGACGACCGGGGGAACCCGGCTGTGCGGGGCGTCTCCTTTGAGGTGCAGGCCGGGGAAGTGCTGGGAATCGCAGGCGTTCAGGGGAACGGCCAGACCGAGCTGGTGCGTGCCCTGACGGGCCTGCTGGAGCCGGTGTCCGGGCGGATATCCATTCTGGGCACAGATGTTACCGGGGCGACGCCCCGCCGTATTCTGGAGCAGGGGACGGCCCATGTGCCGGAGGACAGGCAGAAGGACGGACTGGTGTTGAGCTTCCCCGTTGCCTACAACCTGATTCTCAACACATACTACCAGCCGCCTTTCGCCCTGACGATCAACCTTCAGGAAGAGGAGATCGTCACCAACGCCGAGCGGCGTACACGCGAGTTCGATATCCGCACCCCCAGCGTCCTGACCCCCACCGCTAATCTCTCCGGTGGCAACCAGCAGAAAGTGATCGTGGCACGCGAGTTCTCGCGCCCCATCCGGCTGCTGATCGCCTCCCAGCCCACGCGCGGGCTGGACGTGGGGTCCATTGAGTACATTCACCGCCGCATCATCGAAAAGCGCGATGAAGGGGTTGCGGTTCTCCTCGTTTCACCCGAACTGGACGAAATCATGAGCCTCTCAGACCGCATCGCCGTCATGTTTGAAGGGCAGATCGTGGACATACTCCCTGCCGATCAGGTGACAAGAGAGGAAATCGGCCTGCTGATGGCAGGAGCACGAAAGGAGGCTGTCAGTGCCACGGCCATCTGAGACGCTGAAACTGGGCCTGGTAACCGATCTGGGCCGCATTGACGACGGAACCTTCAACCAGTACGCCTACGATGGTCTGGTACAGGCTGCCAGCGAGCATGGCCTGGAGTACGAAGTCATCGAGACCGAATCCCGAAATGACTACGAGCGCAATCTCCAGAGCCTGATCGAGCGCGGCTGCACGCTGATCGTCACCATCGGTTCCACGCTGGGGCCTGCCGCCGAGCGGCTGGCAACCCGCTACACCTCTGTACACTTCGTGATCGTGGACTACGAACCCCTCCCGGAC
Source organism: Chloroflexota bacterium (assembly GCA_011051745.1). Taxonomy (GTDB): domain Bacteria; phylum Chloroflexota; class Anaerolineae; order Aggregatilineales; family UBA3940; genus DRKO01. Next base: position 2,324 of record DRKO01000041.1, read on the forward strand.
AGCCGGAACGTGACGGGGTTGGTCTTTGCGGAGGACGAGGCGGGCTTCCTGGCCGGGGCGCTGGCCGGGCTGATGACCGATGAAGACGTGGTCGGCTTTGTCGGCGGGATGGATATCCCGCCGGTGCTCCGGTTCCAGAAAGGCTTTGAGAACGGCGTCGCCCACACCAACAAGCGGGCAAAAGCTCTCTCGATCTATACCGACTCCTTCACCGACACAGCAGCGGGCGAGGAAGCGGCCCGCGAGCTGATCGGCCAGGGGGCGGATGTGATCTTCGCTGCTGCTGGCGCCAGCGGCAGTGCCGCCATCCGGGCCGCCGCGCAGGCCGGAGCCTGGGTGATCGGCGTTGATCAGGACGAGTGGGTAACCACCTTCCAGAACGGAGCCGTCCCCGGCGCGGAGCGGTTGATCACCAGCGCGGTCAAGCGCGTGGATCACGCCGTTTACACCGCCATTGATCAGGCTGTTCACGGCCATCTCAGGGCCGGTGTGCAGCGCTTCGACCTTTCAAACGACGGAGTAGGGCTGGCCCCTTACCACGCCGCCGATGCCGCCGTGCCTTCCGAGGTAAAGGGGAAGATTCTGGAAGTGAGGGACGGCCTGC
>DRKO01000042.1 GCA_011051745.1 Chloroflexota bacterium
CGCGTGCCTCCTCGACCAGCTCCTGAGTGCGCTTCTGAATCTCCTCGGTCTGGGCGCGGACTTCTGCCAGCGTTTGCTCGGCCTGCTCGCGGATCCGTTTAATCTCCTCGTCGGCCCGGCTTCGGAGCTCAATCCCGCGCTGCCGAATCTGCTCGCGTGTCTCCTCACCTGACTGTGGAGCCATAAGCAGGGAGGCAACCGCGCCGACCAACCCGCCAATGATAAAACCGGTTAAGAACGCCCCAAAATCACCATTATTATCTGCCATTCTCATCACCTCCTTTTGAGTGTGTGGCTGTCTTGCCCGCTGATTCCTCTTGTGTCTGTTCGCTACCTTCTTCCACGTCCGCTTGTTGTTCGCGGTGGTCGGGTTGCTCTTCTGATGGCTGCTCGGCCACCGGGGTTGTAGAGGAATGACTTGCGCCGGTGGGGGACATGGCCGAGGCGGCTGCGGCGGCCATTCCGGCGGCCTTGCGGATCGCCTCGACATCTCCCATCACTTTGCTGATGCCCCGCAGCGTACCGCTTACTTTGGTAACCGGCTCAACCAGATGCTTGCTCAGAAAGACGGCTGTTCCTCGAACCGTGTTGATCGTGTCCGAGGTGGATGTGATGATGGGCTGAACCTCGTTGCTGATCAGGTTGATGAACCGCGCGATCTGGATCAGCAGCACCGTGATCGCTGCGCCGATGATGATCATTTCCAGCGCCAGCGCGATGATCATCAGGTCGCGCACGACCTGCACGCCGGGGGTGGCAGCCTGTGGGTTGGCGGCCAGCACGACCGCTCCTGCCACCAGAGCCAGTGTCACCACAACAGCACCTACGGCGATACCGATCAGGACATTTCGTATCGGTCGTGACTCGTCGTGCTGCGTCTCGGACACGGGCGCTTCGCTCATGATTGTGCTTTCTGCAGGATATATCGGGTCGGTAAAATCCGGCGCAAGGGAACGATTGCGTTCTCTGACGCTTTGCCTTGCTCATTATAACACAGAAAAAATGTACCCGAAAAGCGGGTTGCGGGCATTCTTACGTCGTTCTGATGCGTTTGAAGGATGCTCGGAGGAAACGGGCCGCTGGTCACGCCGGAGGATCAGCGGCGAGCCTTCCGCTTCCGGCCTGGGAAGTGGCGTTGCGCGGAGAGGACCGCCGTTGTGGCAAGGGCGATGAAAGCACCGAGCGTGCCGGTCAGAACGTTCGTCGGGCCGATGTTCAGCACGTGGATTTCCATCACCTGCCCGACCCCCTGCCCGATGGCGAATCCAAGCCAGGCGGCCAGAATATCAATCAGCAGCGTTCGCCCGTCGCCGCCCAGAATCAGGTGGGCGAGCGCTCCGTAGAAGGTGGCGAGCATAAGGCCGAACGTGAACGAAGGGGATAAAGTCACCGGCTTTTCCAGTCGTAAACAAACGTGCCTGCGGTGGAATACTATACCATTTCCCCCTCGGAGCGGGCCAGTCCTCCTCCGGCTTCACAACCGCTCGGCGACGATCACCCAGACCTGACTTCCGGGTAACTCCTCGATGTGCAACTCCGGCGAGAAGCCCGCCTCCCGGAAGGCCTGAACGGGGTCTCCCGGCCAGGGGCCGCGTTGCCCTGTGATCTGGTACAGCCATTCCAGAAAACGGCTCAGAGGGTTGGTCAGCCTGAGAATGCCGTTAGGCACGACCACGAGCCGCCCGCCCTTCCTGAGCACGCGATGTATCTCGCGCAGGGTGTCAGGCCGGATGATGAACTCGGTGGGAAAGGTGCTGACGACGGCTTCGAAGCTGCCCGTCGGGAAGGGGAGGTGCGCCGCATTGCCGCGTACCAGTCGGGGAACCAGCCCGTGGCGCAGAAGTTTGCGCCGCGCGATGCGTCCCATGTAGGGCGAGAGGTCGAGCCCGACGGCCCGGAAACCGCTCTCCGTCAGGTCTATCTGGAGGTTGCCGGTTCCGTGCGCCAGTTCGAGGATAAGCCCCTCGCCCCTCGTGCTCAGGTAGGGGAGGCTGGCCTGCTGCCAGCGCCGCCACTGTCCCAGCGATACGATCCAGCTCACCGGATCGTAGGTCCAGGCGAACTCATTGTAGAGCAGGCGGAATCCGAACCGGACGAGTCGCCACCAGAGGCTTTCCAGTTTACCGCCGCTCACCCGGATGATGCTCCCAGATCGGCGAACGTGATCAACTGGATGAACCGGCTGTTGATCACCTCACGGGCGCTTGGATGCGTCAGTGCGGCCAGTTCTGCCTCGCGCGGGTCGGTATAGCTGGAGAGGGACCGCAGGGCGTCGTCCACCTCGCCGGGGTGGCACATCAACTCGGTTACGCCTTCCTCAACGTCCATCAGCCGGTTGAGCAGGTCGCCCAGCGTAACGCGCTCCCCGAAAAACTCGCTGATGAAGTGATCCGGCATGGAGACCGGCAGATCATCGGTGAGGCGTTCCACGTTTTCCACCAGTCCCAGCGCCTCCATCTCGCTTCGCGCCACGCCGAGGCGCATCAGTTCGGTGGCGGCGGTCTCCGGATCGCCGGGTAGCGGGTTACGGATCGGGATGCCCAGCTCGTGCGCCAGCCCGAACATCACCTCTGCGACGCCGGGATGGAGATAGGTCACATGGTGGTGGCTGTCCAGATGGTCGGGCGCGTGTCCGGCCACCTCGATAAAATGCTCGACCTGGGCCCGCAGTTCGCGCTCCACCTGAGCGATATCCAGCGTGGGCAGGCGTGCGATGACAGCGTGTTTGTTCGGGAAAGTTCCCTCCGGGGTCAGCAGATCGGGGATGTCCTCCGGCGGAGCTACGGGAGGCCCGGCTGTCAGGTTCAGGTGCAGCCCCAGCCCCAGCGACGGGGCCTCCTTCTGCGCCATCTCGACTGCCTCCGCAGCGGCGGGCATGTTGATCATCACGCTGGTTGAGGTGACGATCCCCTCGTTGTGGGCTTTGATGATGCCGCGCGAACCCCCCGCCGTGACCCCGAAATCGTCCGCGTTAACGATCAGTTGTCGTAGCATATGGCTTCCTCGGTCAGTCCGGCTTACGGTTGGCCGGAAAGTACGTCCCGCACCCGGTCGGGGTAATCACTGATGATCATATCAACCCCCAGCCGCATCATGCGCTGAATGTCCTCCGGCTCGTTGACGGTCCAGACGTTCACCCGGTA
>DRKO01000043.1 GCA_011051745.1 Chloroflexota bacterium
CTCGTGGCCTACGAGGTCGCGCCCTTCCCGCCGCATCATCCCCTGACGGTCGCTCTGGCGGGCTGGGAACTGGAGCGGCTTGGCGTCACGCCCCCCGCAGCGCAGGACATCACGCCGGAGGCTTTCATCTCGCAGCCCTTCTCGATAGAGACATTGTGGGCGGAGGACGGCAACATGCCCGGCTTCACACACGGGACGGCCACAGCACCGGCTAACGAACTGGCGGCCCGCGTGTTGATCGATCTGCTGGTGGAGCGTTACGGCCCGCAGGCGATTCCCGCCCTCATCCGCTACCTGCCCGATTCTATCAGCCTGGACGACTGGCTTTCACGCAGTCTGGGGATCGGCACTGCCGGGGTCGAGGCAGACTGGCAGGCCCGCCTTCTGGAGGAACAGCCCTAGCGCTCCGAAACGGCGGGGGATGCCTCGTCCCTCAGGTTGGGAGGGATCAGCCGCTCGACGATGATCACGTCCCGCCAGCGTCCATCGAGTCGGGCGTGTTTCTCGTAGATGCCGACCTCCCGGAAGCCGAGCGAGTGGAGCAGCCTGCGGCTGGCCGCGTTCTCGACAAAGACGCGGGAGACCAGCTTCCAGAAACCCGCCTCTTCCGCCGCCCGGATGAGTGCTCCCATCGCCAGCCTGCCCGCGCCCCGGCCCCGCGCCTCGCGGGCCACGTACACCGAGAACTCGGCAACGCCCGCGTAGCACTCCCTCGAGCGGTAAGGGAAGGTGGCCGCAAAGGCGATCACCTCCCCTCCCTCCTCGACGATCACGACCGGATGAACGCCGTCGAACCAGACGCCGATCTCCTCAGGGGAACGAAGGCGCGTTTCAAAAGTCGCTATCCGGTCTTCGATGCCCTGATTGTAGATTCGGGCGATGGCCGGTGCGTCGGCGGGTATGGCAGCGCGGACGCGGAAGGGGCTACCCCCTCTCATCGGCTCCATTTTCGCCCCCGCCTTCGAGCACTTCCCCCACCCGTTTAAGCGGAATGCGCTTCCCGTTGCCGATCACGCGATCCTCGCTGCGGGCGATCCCCGGCGGACGGAGCGCCTCCCGGAAGGCTGCTATTCCGGCAGCAATGGCCCGCCGCTCGATCTCAAAGCGGGTGCGAAGGCGCTTCAGGAAAGAGCCTGCCCCGGCGGGGCGGGAAGGGGCATCCTCGTATAGCTCGATCAGGACGCCGTAGGTGCTTTTAGGATGCACGAAGGCGTACCGTCTGCCTCCCCTGCCGGTCTTTGGCTCCTCGTTGATCAGTTCCGCGCCCCCCGCCTTCAGCGCGGCGAGCGTCGCCTCAATGTCCTCCACCTCCAGGCAGATGTGGTGAATGCCGGGGCCGCGCTTCGCCATGAAGCGGGCCACGCCGCTTGTCTCGTTGAGCGGCTCCAGCAGCTCGATCTGGCTCTCCCCCACCGGCAGGAAGGCGACGACCACTTCTTCCTCGTCCACCCGCTCGACGTGCGTGGTCTCCAGCCCCAGCGCATCCCGGTAAAGTGCCTGCGCGGCCTCGATATCCGGGACGACGATGGCAATATGGTTGATGCCCTTGACTCTCATGTGCGATCCCCTCGCTGATGTCGGTTGCTCTCTGTGCGCGAGAGATTTTAAATGAGTTTCCGGCAGATCGCACACAGAAGCCGGATCGCAGGCTCCGGGGGCGATTTCTGGCTGTGCCTACCCGGCAGGGAGCTTCCCCCGGATGGCCGCGCCCATCTCCCCCGTCGAGAGGGGGTTCTCGCCCCCCAGATCGGCGGTGCGGGCCCCTTCCCTGAGCGCCTGTGCGACGGCCTGCTCAACGGCCCGCGCCTCTTCCTCCAGCCCCAGCGAGTTCCGAAGCAGCATCGCCACGCTGAGGATGGTCCCGATCGGGTTGGCGATCCCCTTTCCGGCGATGTCGGGGGCCGAGCCGTGGATCGGCTCGTACACGCCCAGCGTTCCGGCCCCCAGTGAGGCGCTGGGCAGCATCCCCAGCGAACCGGCCAGCACCGACGCCTCGTCGGTCAGGATGTCGCCGAACATGTTTCCGGTCACGATCACATCCAGCGAAGCGGGCGACTGAATCAGGCGCATGGCTGCCGAATCAACAAGCTGGTGCTCCAGCTCCACATTCGGAAATTCTGCGGCGACTTCCTCAACTACCTGCCGCCAGAGGCGTGAAGTCTCCAGCACGTTGGCCTTATCCACCGAGGTCACTTTCCTGCGTCGCCCCTCTGCCAGCCGGAAGGCGAGCCGCGTCACCCGCCGGACCTCCGAATCGGTGTAAACCATCGTGTCAACCGCCCGCTCGCCGCCGTTGGCCCGCTCGCGGAGGCGGGGCTTTCCGAAGTAGATTCCACCCGTCAGTTCCCGCACCACCAGAATATCCACCCCGGCCAGACGCTCCGGGCGCAGAGGGGAGGAAGCGACCAGTTCCGGGAAAACGGTGACCGGTCGCAGGTTGGCGAACAGTTCCAGCCCGTAGCGCAGCCTGAGCAACCCCTGCTCCGGGCGCACCGGCGCGGTGGGATCGTCCCATCTGGGGCCACCGACCGCGCCCAGCAGCACCGCATCGGCAGCGCGGCAGGCCTCCAGCGTCTCATCGGAGAGCGGCGTCCCCTCCTCGTCAATCGCACATCCACCGATCAGGTGCTCCTCAAAGGTGAACTCATGCCCGTATCGCTCCGCGATGGCCTCCAGCATCTTACGCCCTTCGGCGACCACCTCCGGGCCGATCCCGTCGCCGGGCAGTAACACAATCCTGGC
>DRKO01000044.1 GCA_011051745.1 Chloroflexota bacterium
CTTCTGCCTGGCAGGTGGGCTGATCGTCCAGATGGCCTTTCTGGCGTTCTATGGGAATCCCTTCGAGCAGCTTTTCCTGCGCACCGTCTCGTCGCTGAGCGGCGGATTCTTCGAGGTCGGCGTCACCATCCAGAATGTCCCGGACTTCCTGCGGGCCTATCCCGACCTGATGCCCGGCTGGACAGCCCATCCCAGAGCACACCCACCGGGCATTGTTCTTCTGTTCCGGGGGAGCGAAGCGCTGTTCGCTCTCATGCCACGCCTCTCCGACTGGCTGGCGGGAATTTTCAGGCCCTGGCAATGCCACCACCGTGTGCTGATGGCTCTACCTGACTCGGCAATCAGCGCAGCCTCGCTGGGGATGGCCCTGCCCCTGATCGGCGCTCTGGCCGTTTTCCCGACTTACGATCTGGCCCGTCGCCTCTATGATCGGGGGACAGGCCTCAGGGCTGCTCTGTGGCTCCCCCTGATCCCGTCTTTTATCATGTTCACTCCCCAGTGGAACCAGTCCTTCATCCTGCTGACGCTTCTCGGCCTGTGGCTGTTGCATCGCGGGCTGGCCGAAGTCAGGCCTCTTTATCTGGGACTGACAGGCATGTTGATGTCTGTCGCCACCTTCCTGAGCTTCACCAACGTTAACCTGATCGGCATGCTGGGGGTCTATGGGCTGGTTTATGTGGGAATAGTGGGCCGTCACATCTGGCCCCGCTCAGACTGGCGGCGGATCATAACCGGCAGCGCACTGTTCATCGTCGGGCTGGTGAGCGTCTGGCTGATCTATTACCTTATCTCAGGGGTCACGATCTTCGAACTGCTCTCCATCGCCCTCACCATCCACTACGAACTGCACGAGCCCTACCTGCCCTGGCTGTTCTTCTTCCCGGTTGATCTGATTCTCTTCAGCGGACTGGTGTTTTCGGCGCTGGCAGGGGTTGAGATCGTCCGCTCGGCAGGCAGAGTGATCGGGAATCCCCGCGAGGCACGTCCTGATGCGGTGCTTCCTCTCACTTTGCTGATCTGTGTGCTGGGGCTTGATGTCTCCGGGCTGGTACGCGGCGAGGTGGCCCGTCTGCTTCTCTGGCTGATGCCGCTCGTAGTCATCGTTGCTGCACACGCAGCTACCACACTGGCAGATCGTTATACCGACCGGGGAGCCCTCGATCTGGCGCTGGCTGTTCAGTTGGTCGTTATGGTGGGGTTCCTGCGTGTGATCGGGACGGAGCTGGCCCCGCCGCCAACCCCTCCCTTCATCGCCGAGCCGCCCGCGACGCAATTCTCCGCTCAGGCCATCTTCGGGGAGCAACAGGCCGAGCTAATAGGCTACGATGCTTCTCTCTCGGCAACCCGCGACACACTCAACCTGACACTGTACTGGCGTTCGCTGGAGCGCTTCGACCACTCGTATTTCGTCTCGGCGATCCTCGTCGGGGAGGACGGACAGCCCGCTGGCGTGAACGACTGGCTACCGGTCGAGGGAGGGTATCCGACAAGCTGCTGGCGTCCCGGCGAGATCGTGATTGACCACACCGCCATCCCGCTGAACGCCGCACCCTCCCCCGGCAACTACTGGTTGAGCATCTCCCTGTTCGATTTTGAGACAGGGGAGCGGCTTCCCGTGGCCGTTCCCGGTCAGGCCCCCGATACTCAGGTCGGGCTGGGGCCGATCCCCATCCCGGCCGCAACCCCCTAAAGAGGCACACCGCACGCCCGGATGATCGGGGGTGAGCAGACCATCACTGTTCGGTGTCGGGCTGTTCTCCCTTCAGGCACTGGTAAAGCTGCGGCTTCTCAGAAGTGCGGACGAAGGCCGTAATATGATCGCCGGGCTGGAAGACGGTATTCCCATGCGGGACGACAACCGTCCCATCGCGTCGGATGGAGATAAGGACACAGTCGGCTGGCATCTCCGGCGCAATGTCCTGAAGCGTTCTGCCCACAGCCTTATCGCTCTCCGAGAGAGTCACCTCGATGAACTCCAGCCCGTCCAGATTGCGAAGCTGCATCCGTCTGGCGCGATGCTGGATTTCGGCACGCCGGGCCAGAGCCACATTGTAAGCGCGGATGATATCGCTACGCCGGATCAACCCGACCAGCTTATCGGGGTCTTCACGGGAGACGACCGGCATCCGGCCCAGCCCTCGCGTGCTCAGGCGGGCCAGCACCACTCCCACCGGCTCATCCGGGTAGGCTACCAGCATCTGTTCCCTGGGCGTGGCGATCTCGGCCACCGTCGTCCGGCGGGGCATGTTTTGATCGACCGCCCGCTCCAGATCGGTGATCGTCACGATTCCCCACAGCTTACCGTCCTTATCCAGCACAGGGAACCCGTGATGGCGGGTCCGGCTGAACACCTCCGAGAGTTCGACGATCGTCATATCAACGGGCACCGTATCTACATCCCGCGTCATAACCTCGCCAACGAGTACCCCTTGCAGGATGTCCACGTCGCGCCCACTCTGGAGATGAATGCCGCGCCGGGTGAGCTTGAGCGTGTAGATCGACTCGCCATCCAGAAGCTGACGGGAGACCAGAACAGCGATCACCACGGTCAGCATCAGCGGCAGGATGATCCGGTAATCCCCTGTCAGTTCGAATAGCATAATCACGGCGGTGATAGGAGCCTGAGCGGCTCCGGCAAAAACCGCCCCCATCCCCACCAGCGCATAGGCCCCCGGCGGAGCAGGGATGCCGGGGAAAAGCCGATTGACAACGATTCCGATGGCTGAGCCTGCCATTGCGCCCATAAAGAGGGAAGGCGCGAAGATGCCGCCCGACCCGCCGGAGCCAAGCGTCAGGTTGGTGGCTATCATCTTCAGAACGATCAGCACCAGCGCCGTACCGAGCAATTCGTGGTTGGAGAGCGCCGCTGTGATCGGGCCATAGCCGCCCCCGAAGACCTGAGGGATATTCTCATAGCGCAGAGCAGGGAAAAGAAACGGATAGCTGAGAGCCACAAGCCCCATCAGCAGGCCGCCGATGGCTGGTTGCACCGCCTCAGGGATAAGCTTCTGGTTGGCGAAGACATCCTCGGCCCAGTAAAGCGTGCGCACAAACGCCACAGCTACCAGCGCCGCAGCCAGCCCCAGGATAGCATAGAAGCCGAATTCCCAGATGCTCTCGATGGTGTAAGGCTCCGGTATGGCAAAAGTGTACTCCGCACCGACGAGGGCCTGCATGACGGTGCTTGCCGTGACGGCGGAGAGCACCACCGTACCGACGTGACCGATACTCAACTCTCCCAGAATGACTTCCAGCGCGAAGATCACGCCCGCCACCGGCGCGTTGAAGGTCGCGGCAATACCGCCCGCCGCGCCGCAGGCCACAAGGTTCCGGATACGCTCCTCGGAGAGATGTAGTATCTGTCCCAGCGTGGAGCCAAGCGCCGCGCCGATCTGGACGATAGGCCCCTCACGGCCTACCGACCCGCCGGTTCCGATGGTCAGCGAGGAAGCCACAGCCTTGATCACCACTACAATGGGCCGGATTCGCCCTCCCTTCAGGGCGATCGCCTCCATCACCTCCGGGACTCCGTGCCCCTTTGCCTCCCGCGCGAAGTAGAAAATCAATGGTCCGGCGATCAGGCCGCCAATCGTGGGAGCAATCACAACCATCCACGGCACGGGTCCGGCCAGTAAGCGGGGCAACCATTCGAATGATACCCAGCTTACCGCATCGATCAGGCGGTTGAAGATGATCGCGCCCAGGCCCGTACCGATCCCGACCAGCAGGCTGGTGACAACGACAACAACCTCCCCCGGAACCTGGACTCGATCCAGCAATGCCCCCAGTCGGAAAGCCGCACGTGCCAGGACCGACGAGCAGGTCAGGGCACTCTGCAACGGTTCTTGCTGCGCCATGGTTTAAATCCCTCTCGGTCTCCTTACTATGATTCAGAAACTCAAAATCCGCGAAGCACAAGAACCACGCTAACAGGCTGCCTTCGCTCTCTATGGCCCGGTAGAGAGGCTCCCCTGTCAAGAGGAGTGTGCAACCGGCAGTTTGGGGTGTTTACCCCACTCCCGTTAAGAGAGATATAGCCGTATACATGCTCGCAATGATGGGTCAGGTCAAGGAGCCTATATATAACGCCGTTATTTAGTGGATGCAAATATGAGATTGGGCTGGTGGGGAAGACGGGTCAGTTCCTCGCCTGGTCCCCACCGGCAAGCCAGGCATCCGGCTGCCGGGCAGAGGCGGTCTGGAGAGGCCAACTCACGATGATCGCCTGCGCGTTTTCCGGGATGGCGTTCCACACCTCGTGCGGAGGGTTCCCGGCGACCATCGAGCGGATGATGGCAATAGGGAGCTTATGAGTCACCACCACCACACGCTTTCCGGGGTGGCGGGACGCGATATCGTCAAGGGCGTTCGTTATGCGGCGGGCGAGTTGAGCGACTGTTTCTCCGCCGGGGGGCGAGTGGTGAACGGGGTCCTCCCGAAAGTTCCGCAGGGCTTCGGCGTATCTGGTCTGAATATCGCTGAATAGCATTCCCTGCCACACCCCCTGATGTAGCTCTCGCAGGCGTTCATCAGGGTACACAGGGGCCCCCAGAACATCGGCGATGATGCGTGCCGTCTCAAACGCACGGGGCAGGTCGCTGGTGTAGACCGCCTCCACCGGTGTCCCCGCTAATTTCCGGGCCGCTTCCAGAGCCTGCCTCCGGCCTCGTTCGTTCAGGCCGGGCCCGGCCTGCCCCTGATAGCGGCCCTCGACGTTCCAGTCCGTCTGCCCGTGACGAACCAGTATCAGTTCAGTGCTCATCGCCCTCACTCTGGGGCGTGGTGACCACCTCATCGCTGGCCGGGGCCTGCTCCAGTTCGGCGCGGCGAGCCCGGTAAGCGGGAACGGTCGCCATGGGTGGCCGCTCCACATCATACAGTTCTTCAATGTCAAGGAACAGCCGCCCCTCGTCGTCACTGATCAGCTTCATGCTGTGGCTCGGCTCAACGAGCATCTGGATGATCGCGTGGTCTTCCAGACGCTCCAGAAAAGCCTGAATGATGGCAAAGCTCATCTTGGAGAGGGCTGTCAGGGGCTGGTTGTGGTGAATGCGCTCTTTGAGATCAACCTGGGCAATGGCGGAAAGCCCATACTGGCTGAGAATATCAATCAGCAGGCCGGTTTCCACAGCATAGCCGCTGAAGAACGGTACACGCTCCAGAACGCTTCGTCGCCCGGCATACTCCCCCGAAAGAGGTTGGACAATGCCGGAGAGATCAGGGAAGAAGAGGTTCAGCAGGGGGCGGGCGACCAGCTCGGTGACTCGCCCACCGCCTCCCGCCTGAAGTTTGTCCCCCACCCGCAGGGGGCGGCGGTAGAACCCCTTGACGTACATCACGCGGGGGGAAACCAGCAGCGGCCCCACCAGACCGTACACGAAGCGCGGATGGATGTTCACGATGTCTGTATCTATCCACGCAATGATATCACCACGCAGGATGTAAAGGCTTTTCCAGAGCGCTTCGCCTTTCCCGGCGTAGCTCCCCTGATCCGGCAAAATCTCGGAGTGGCGATAGACGGGGATTCCCAGAGATTCGGCGATCTCAACCGTGGCATCGGTTGAGTTGGAGTCTATCAACACGATCTCATCAAGCAGAGGGTACTCGTCCATCAGGGCGCTGCGCACGGTGGTGATCACGTTGCCGACGGTGTCTTCTTCATTGAGGGCGGGCAGGCCCAGGCTGATGGTGAGGCCTTGCGCTTCCTTCAGAGCGACGAGCCGTCCTATATCGCTGAATTCGTCAGCGTCGAAGGTGTTTTCGGCGAACCACTTATCCACGCTGAGGGGAAGCGGGAGCGGTCTGTGGTGCAGGGCGGGCTCGCGATACTCCACCGGCGCATGGACAAGGATGGTAGGGCGGGTAACCGCATCGAGAATGGCGTAGGTGCGAGAACTCAGCGCCCCCCGGAGCGATTCGCGAGCGGTTGTGCCGATCACCAGAATCTGGTGTCTCTTGAGTTCCCTTTGCAGAGCTTCGATCAGATCAACAAGCGAGCCTCGGATGCTGATCTCCCGCGTGAAGGTGGCCTTTCTCAACCACTCCGGTTCATCGTCGGAGTCGCCGCCCTCGGATTGCCAGGGAAGCAGCCGGTTCCCACGTGTGAGGGCCGGGCGAAGCAGAGTGACATCACAACCGAGGGTGTGTCCCAGTGCAGCCGCGATAACCGCAGCATGGGCTCCATGCTCATCCCCCCGCGAAGAGAGGAGTATCCGTTCCGGATCAGGCGGAAGGTCGCCGCGTTGCAGCACAACCCGGCAAACCAGACGGGATAGCACCCCTTCGACCGGCAGGCCCAGCGCGTGCCGTCCGTTGTTCGCCAGCCGCAGCAACACCGTATCACAGTTGTGCTCTTCAATCAGAGTGACCAGATCGCCCAGCGGATCGTAGGAGACGCGCACGTGGGGGTCCAGCTTGAACGGTAGTTCCGGCCACATACTGGCCAGAGTCATCAGGTCACGGCGTCGGCGACGCGCCCGGTAGGCTCCTTTTGAGAGGGGTTGTCCCTCCTCGACGCCAACAAGGCCCGCCAGAACGATGTGCTCTGCCCCGCTGTTCAGCAACGCGCGCGCCAGAGGAATCAGGGATTGCGCACTTCTGAGGCCCATGACGGGCAGCAGAACACGCGAAGCAACCGGAACAGGTGTCTGTGTATTCATTCGCTTAACAAAGGCTCAACATACCTGTGAACGATCTGTCTCCAGTCATACCGGTCAAGCACGCGGCGGCGCAGCATGGCGGCCCGATCGGCAGAGAGCACCCGGGTGATAAGATCGGCGATCTTCTCCGGCTTGGCGGTGGGCGAGAAGTAGTTGGCCCGTCCGCCCGCCAGTTCACGCAGAGGGGCAATATCCGAGCAAAAGATAGGCAGGCGCACCAGCGCAGCCTCCAGAATAGGAAGCCCGAAGCCCTCCTCGTAGCTTGGGAGGAGCAGGGCATCGGCCAGATAGTAAAGGGCGATCATCATCTCATCACTCGGGCTGTGTCCCAGTTCCTCTGCCAGGAAGTGAACGGCTCCGTTGAGCGATAACTCATCGCGGAGGGCCTTCAATTCATCGAAGTAATTGAGGTTATCCGGGTTGTGAGGGCCCGGCGGGCCAGTGACGATCAACGCTACCTGAGAAAAGGTCTTTTCCCTCAGGGCGGCGGTGACCCGGATCGCCAGTTCGATGTTTTTGCGGCGGGTGATGCGGGCAGGCACGAGCAGCCACGGCTCAGCATCCACCAGCCCAACCTGCTGGATGATCTCTTGAGTAGGAGCATCAAGCCGGAAGAAGGAATAGACATCCACCCCTCCAGGCACAACGGCCACTTCGTTCTCCGGTAGCCCGAACAGGAGAGCC
>DRKO01000045.1 GCA_011051745.1 Chloroflexota bacterium
AGATGGGAAAGCGTTCCGCTCTGTCTAATAAGATGATCCGCCTGTGGCTCCCGGCATGGGTGCTCTTTGTTTCCGTGTTTGCTGGTTGTAAAGGGGGCGGCGAACGGGATGCCTCCCCGGAGCTGGTCTATGGCCTGACGACCGTTCCCGCTGTGTTTGACCCTCATCTCTATACGGACCCTGAACTGGGAATCCCTCTCAGGAGCATCTATGACACCCTTGTGTATCGGGATGCGGAGACGCAGGGATTCGTTCCCGGCCTTGCCGAGTCGTGGGAGATCAGCCCCGACGGGTTGCTCTATACGTTCACCCTTCGCCAGGGCGTGCTCTTTCATGATGGGACGCCGTTCAACGCCGACTCCGTTCGTGTAAACATTGAGCGTATTCTGGACCCGGCCCTCAACGCTCCGGCGGCCCGGTTGCTTGGCCCTCTCCAGCGCGTTGAGGTGCTGGATGCGTATCATGTCACCCTGGTTCTGGGCGCCCCCTATACCCCTTTGCTGGATGCGCTCAGCCAGCCCGCCCTCGGCATGGCTTCTCCTCAGGCGCTGGCCGAATGGGACGCTGCCACCTATCAGTTTCATCAGGCTGGCACGGGACCTTATCGTCTGGCCGAGTATACCGTCAACGAGCGGATCGTCCTGGAGCGCAACCCTGATTACGCCTGGGGCCCTCCTGTGGTCGCCAACCCCGGACTTCCTGCCGTTGAGCGGGTTGAATTTCGCTTCTACATGGACCCGGCCTCCCGTGCGGAGGCGCTCCAGAGCGGGGAGGCGCAGATCGTCTCCGGCCTTCTGCCTGTGGATGCGCGTCGTCTGGCCGTTGAAGAGCGGGCGATCAATCTGGAAGTCTCGCCCCTGCCCGGCCAGCCGCTCCAGCTTCTTTTCAACACCAATCGGGCTCCAACGAGTAGCCTTCCCGTCCGGCAGGCTCTGATTATGGCGACGGATCGGCAGGCGATCGCCCGTTCTCTCTATCAGGGATATATGCCCATCGCCTATGGGCCTTTGAGCTCTCCCACGTTGCATTATGATCCGGCTGTTGAAGGCCGTTACGCTTATGATCCCGTTCAGGCGGTTGCCCTGCTGAATACGACCGGATGGGTGGATACCGACGGGGACGGCTGGCGTGATGAGGACGGCCTCCCTCTGGAAATCGTGCTGGCTGTTCGCTCAGGCGGGCTGATGCCGGATATAGCGCAGCAGATTGAGCATCAGTGGGAAGAAAGCCTGCAAATACACGTCCGTGTTGAACAGGTCGCCACGCTCGCCATGCTGTCCACGCTGGCCGATTCTGGAGAATACCATGCGATCGCCTATTCCCTCACCGGCCTTGACCCTGTTATCTTGAACGATACGTATCTCTCAGAAGGGCCTTACAACTGGACACGGTTTGTTGATCCCGAACTCGACGCTTTGCTTCTGGCTGCCCAGGCCGAATCTGATCCGACCAACCGGGGCGTTCTGTATGCTCAGGTGCAGGGCCGCATTATGGATCAGGCGCTGGTGCTGCCTCTTATCGAGCCGGCGCTGCTGACCGGTGTTCAGTTCGGGATAGAGGGCCTGCACTTTGACCCGCATGGCTGGTACCCTTACCTGGCCGATCTCGGCCTGGGGACGTGAGAAAAAGGCCACATAAAACGAAAAATGTCGCCAAGGGGATGGCGACACTTTCCGTTGAGGAGGAGAAGAAGGCGTCCGCATGCTCAGAATAGCACACTGTGCCGGGGTGTGGTTTGACGCCCAAACGTCGCTTACCCTACGGCAAAGCTACGCTCCGGGAAGCCTCTTTCCCTCACATGCCTTGCAGCCAGCTTGGAGCGCGGGGTATACTGTGCCGCGCTGGCAACCTTAGATAGAGACCACTAATGCGTCATTCTCTGAATGCTTTTTTGCTTGCCGTTACACTGTTCTCTACTCTTCTCCCGCCCGTCGGCCACCATCAGTTACAGGAAAGCGACCCGGAAGTTGAAGCTATTCTGGAGCAAATGGGGCCGGAAGAGCGGGTGGGGCAGTTATTCCTTGTCACCTTCTACGGCTCGGATGTGGGGCCGGATTCGGACATAGCGACCCTCATCACCCAGTATCAGGTGGGAGGAGTCGTTCTCAGGGCGGAGAACGATAATTTCGTTGACGAGGAAGACCTGCTGACTCAGGTAAGCCAGCTTACAACCGAGCTTCAGACGCTTGCGGCTGAGCGTCGGCAACTCCCCGCGACGGAGGTTCCCGGCCCGCCCGTTGTCCCTGGCCCTTACATTCCCCTCTTTATCGGCATCGAGCACGAAGGGAGCAACTGGCCGCATACCCACCTGCTCTCAGGTGTTACTCCCCTGCCGAGCAATATGGCGATCGGCGCGACATGGGACCCGACGCTGTCCTCTGCGGTTGGTGAGGTGGTGGGAGAGGAACTCTCCGCGCTGGGGATCAATCTTCTGCTTGGTCCTTCTGCCGACGTGGTGTTAACTCCTCAGCCGCTGGCCCCCGGCAATCTGGGAAGCCGCGTGTTTGGCGGGGAGCCTTTCTGGGTATCCCAGATGACGGCAGCCTACGTGAGCGGCGTTCATAGCGGAAGCGATGGGCGGATCGCCGTAATCCCCCGCCATTTCCCCGGCTACGGGGGAGCGGATCGCATGGCCGATGATGAAGTCCCAACCGTGCGCCGCTCGCTGGATCAACTGATCCAGTTTGACCTGAAACCGTTCTTTGCCGTTACGGGGGACGCGGCCGATCCGATGGCTGTTGCCGACGGGGTGATGACGGGCCATATCCGCTATCTGGGATTCCAGGGGGACAACCCTCGTCTGGCAACGCGCCCCATCAGCCTTGACCCGCAGGCCCTCCAGGTGTTGCTGGCGCTTGATCCCATTCGTGCCTGGCATGAGGACGGGGGGCTGGTGGTCAGTGACGCGCTGGGCTTACGGGGTGTTCGGCGTTTCTATGACCCTCAGGAGGTCATTTTCCCCAACCGCCGGATCGCTCAGAATGCCCTTCTGGCCGGCAACGATGTATTGTATCTGGGGAACTTCGGCAGCAACCCACCGGTCAATCAGGTTGCCACCGTCATTGATACCATCGAGTTTTTTGTCCAGGCCTACAATGAGGACCCCGCCTTTCAGGAGCGAGTTGACGAGGCAGTCCGTCGTATTATCCGCAAGAAGCTTGATCTTTACGATGGACAGTTTGATCTGAACCATGTCCTTCCGCCGGAGGAGAGCGTCGAGGCGCTGGAGCCCCGACCTGACGTGACCTTTAACGTTGCCCGCGAGGCTCTGACCCTCCTCTCCCCTGACCACGCCGATCAGCTCGACTCCCCGCAGGAGGGCGAGCGGATCGTCATCTTCACCGATACGCGGTTTGTCTCGCAGTGCTCAACCTGTTCGCTGCAACCCCTGATTGAGGTTGACGCACTTCAGCGTGCCATCCTGCGCCTCTATGGGCCGGAAGCGAGTGGGCTGGTCAGCCCTGCAAACATTCAGAGCTTCACGTTTGAGCAGTTGGATAACTTTCTGGAGTTTGGCCCTCAGACTGGCGTCGCCGCGGAGGGGGCTACACCGGAGCCGGATCCTCTGGCCGTTGCCCTCGATTCGGCGGACTGGGTGGTTCTCCTCAGCCTGGATGTGGACTCCGAGATACCTTCTTCGGCGGCTGTAAAGCGCTTTCTGGCGGATCCTCCTGTGGGGCCGGATACGCGGGTCGTCGTGATGGCGATGGGCGCGCCGTATTACCTTGACTCGACGGAGATCAGCAAGCTGACGGCGTACTACGCTCTGTACGGGTACACCGAGCCGTTTGTGGATGTCGCTGCAAGGGCGCTGTTCCTGGGTGTGCCGTTCAGCGGTGCGTCGCCCGTCTCGGTAAGTGGTATTAACTACGATATTCTGGAAGCGACTTCGCCCGACCCTGATCAGATCATCGGGTTGTCTGTCAGCTATGCTCAGGAGGAAGAGGACACGGACGCGACACAGACGCCCTCCGAGGTGCTGCTTGGGGCGGGGGATACGTTGCTTCTGGAAACCAGCGTTATACTGGATCGCAACGGGCATCCTGTGCCGGATGGGACGCCGGTCGAGTTTGTCCTCAATTATATTAACGAGGGCCTGCGCGACACCCTGCCTGTTACGACGGTTGGCGGCGTTGCTCAGGCCAGCCTGCTTCTCGACCGGCCCGGCGAACTGGAGATTACGGTCGTAGCAGGCCCGGCCCGCAATTCAGATACCATCCGGCTGTTCGGCGGCGGAATCGAGGTCGTTCGGCCAGAGCTTCCATCAACGCCGACGCCCACCCCCACACAGCTCCCCGCTCTCCAGACAACGCCCGGCCAGCAGCCGACGCCGGAAGTATTCAACTCCACACCGACGCCGGAGGCCCGACACGCCAGCGTGGACTTCGGGGACCTTTTCCTGACTCTGCTGGGGCTGGCCGTCATAGGGGCGGTGTCTTTCTCTGTGGGCCTTGTCACCCGTGATGTAAATTACGGCCTGCTTCTGGCGCTGCCGAGTGTGATGTTCGGGCTGGTGGCGTATAACTATTATGCCCTGCTCCTGCCGGGGGCCATTCGATGGCGCACCTGGTTTGGCGAGGCATGGGGAGCCAGCACGGCTGCCTGGTTCGGGGCGCTGGGCGGATGGGGAATGACAGTGCTTCTCCTGTTGCTCTGGAGGCACTGGTTGCATCGTTTTCTAAGGGGTTACCAGCCTCGGTGAGAACAGGGTCGTCAGGACGGAAACCACCAGCAACCCCAGCGTGAGAAGCGCCAGCACCCGATTGATGGGTGCGATGCGGGCGAGCCGCTTCTGCCCTTCAAAAGAGGGCCAGAG
>DRKO01000046.1 GCA_011051745.1 Chloroflexota bacterium
CGGGAGGGGCGCTACCTGGTTGCCCGGTACACCATACTACAACCCCGTAACGTCAGCACAGCCGATACCGCTATCAACGAATCTGCCGACAACGGCAAGCTTGAGGAAATCACCTATACCAATTATGTCGGCATCCCGAATGTGATCCGGCTCGTCAAGGAAGGCCGTTCCGGACGTTATGTGATCTGGCTGGCGACGCTCCCTAACCGCTACAATCAGACGACGACCTTCTGGCGGATAGCCCGCAACTATGATCTGGACCCCTCCCGGGACTCATCATATGAAGAGTTCGAGGATCAGGTGCGGGCGCAGGATAAGCCGATTGTGGAGAGCCAGCGTCCCTGGTTGCTGCCGCCTTTCTGGACCAAAGTTGAGCTCCCGCTCCGCCCGGCAGACCTGCCGTTAATTGAATATCAGAAGTGGTTGGAGGAACTGGGGATAACCGTCGCTGTCTAGCGGAAGGCAGATGAGGGGAGGGCGATCCTACTCCGGGTGGCTGCCCCGATAACGGCAGGTAGCGCGCACGGCGCAGTAATCGCAAATTGTGCCTTTGGTGGCAACGTCTGGCCCGATACCCAGCACAAGGGTCAAGGACTTGGCCGGGCGCATCATATAGCCCTCGGTCAGGCTAACTCCGATCTGTTCGGCGGGTAGCAACCGGAATAGCTGGGGCTGCCCCTCTCCGACCGACCAGCCATCCATACCGGGACTGAGAGGGACACTAACACCCACTCCCTGAACAGCAGCCTGAAGCTCGAAGTAGCGACACGCGGAGGCGCTCAAGGCCTCCACAGCGGCTGAGCCAACCCCATCAAAGGCCAGCCCCACCACCGGGTCCTCCTTGAACGCCTCGCGGGCACGTTCTTCAATGCGTTCTCCTACCGTACACAGAATGGCGATGATCTCGCTGGCAGAGGCCAGATGCTCCATCACCAGTTCCCCCCGGAGCGTTGCCCCTCCTTCCAGCTTCAGCCGTGAATGCCGGACATCCACCACGCGCCGCTGCTCATACAGCACACGTGGCTCGAGGAGAGGCATCCCTTCCTCGATGGCACGGCTGGCAATATCAACCAGATCGGGGTGTCTGTCTCGTATGACCTGGGGGTCGGCTCCCTGGGCACGCAGCACAGCATCCACGTCGAGATCAAGGGGCAGCCCTTCAAGGAGCGGCATAGGCTAGTGTTCTCCCTTAAGACGATCCAGCACTTTCTCCGGTGTCAGAGGGATGGCGTTAAACCAGACGCCGGTCGCGTCGTGCACGGCATCTATGATAGCCGGAGCGATAGAGAGAAACCCCATCTCTCCGACTCCAGTCGCCCCCCAGGGACCTAGCGGGAGGGGATTCTCCAGAATCAGCGTCTCGAAGTCCGGCGGGATATCGAGAACGGTCGGGATCAGATAGGTGCTCAGGTCAGGGGTCAGCACTTCTCCATCTTGCATGACGAAATTCTCCAGCGTGGCCCAGCCCAGCGCCTGGATCGCTCCCCCCTCGATCTGTCCTTCGACGATCTCAGGATTGATTGCCTTACCCACGTCGTGGGCAGCGACAATGCGCTTGACCTCAACTTTACCGGTCTCGGTGTCCACTTCAACCTCGACCGCCTGAGCCAGATAGGCAAAGGCAAAAGCCCCCTTGCCATGCCCTGTCTCCGGGTCAAGAGGCTCCGTTGGCGGTGTTCGATATGTGTAGGTGGCGACGGCGGGACGGTCCTCGTCGTCCCAGGCTTTGTAGGCCTCCCTGGCCGCGCCAAGCAGAGCGTTCCCGGCCATAAACGCCATGCGCGAGGCAGAAACGCTCCCCGCCGAGTGAGTCTGCGCAGTGTCAGTATAAACGATCTCAATGCGCTCCAGCGGCAGCTTCAGCGCCTCCGCCGCCATCTGAGCAATGGTAGTATGGGTTCCCTGACCAACTTCCGAGGTAGCCAGCCGGACGACGCCCCGCTCGACCTCTGCCTCACCGTGTAATTCGACCGTCACCGTAGCCTGTTCGGGATAGCCCAGCGTGTAGCCGACATTCTTCCATCCAGAGGCGATCCCGATCCCCCGCACCACGCCCGGCCTGACTTCGCGCCTGATCTGCGGACGACGCCATTCCCCATCTACTAATTCCCAGCCCATCCGGCGGGCTGCTGCTTCCAGCGTCTCGCGGACGGAGAGACCGGGAGGGATTTCCGCCATTGTACCCGTCAGCGAGTTCTCTTCCAGCCCGTTGCGCATCCGCAGTTCAACCGGGTCCATGCCCAGGGCATCGGCCAGACGGGCCATGTGTGCTTCTGCTGCGAACATCGCCTGCGGCACGCCGAACCCGCGAAAAGCGCCACAGGGGATATTGTTGGTGTATACGGCCCGCGCGTCCAGCCACAGGTTCGGGACCTCGTACGGGCCGGTGCTCAACAGCACGGTTGACGCAACCACGTAACTACTTGTTGAAGCATAGGCCCCCGCGTCGGCCAGAATCTCGGTTTCCTGCGCGACGATCCGCCCCTCACGGGTCGCCCCCCACCTGTGCCGGATTCGCATCGGGTGGCGCTTGTGATGTCCGATTGTGGTTTCCTCGCGGCTCCAGACAATCTTAACCGGACGCCTGAGCTTCCACGCGGCCAGCGCCAGGATGACCTGAACGGTCACATCCTCTCGCCCGCCAAACGCCCCGCCGACGTAGGTATAGATCACACGGATGCGATCCTCCGGCAGGTCAAGGCTGTGGGCGATCTGCCGCCGATCATCGTGTGCCCACTGGCCGCCGGTCTTCACGACCAGATACCCATCTTCATCCACCCAGGCCAGACCAGCATCGGGTTGCAGATAGGCGTGCTCCTGCATCCCCATTGTGTAAGTTTCTTCGACGATGACATCCGCCTGAGCGAACCCCTCTTCGATGTCACCTTTACGGACATGAAAGGTCGCGAGGACGTTACTTCCCTTTTCCGGGTGGAGGAGAGGGGCATCCGGCGCGAGGGCTTCTTCAGGGCCGGTTATCACGGGCAGGTCCTCGTACTCAACTTCTATCAGATCGCACGCCTGCCGGGCGATCTCCGGAGTCTCAGCGACGACCAGCGCGACCCGATCCCCAACAAAGCGCACAACCTCGCCACAGAGCACGGGCTGATCGAACTCGGCAATGCCGTAGCTGTTGACCGGAACATCTTTCGCCGTCAGCACGGCGAGCACCCCCGGCAAAGCCTCCGCCTGTGAAGTATCTATACGCAGAATCCGGGCATGGGGACGGTGGGCAAACAGGACCTTCATATGCGCCATGTCCGGCATAGAAAGGTCACCGGGGAACAGCGCCTCGCCGGTGACTTTAGCCGCCGCATCCAGGCGGGGCAGGGAGCGGCCAACGTACCTTGTCTGATTCATTATCCCGCCTCCTGATTGACAGTTCTCGCCGTGTAGCCAGACGCAAACGTCGTTAGTCAGCACCCTTCACGTAAGGACGGCCCAGCGCGGCCGGAGCATCGGCCCGCCCACTCCGGTACAGCAAAGCCAGGATCGTCATGATGTAGGGCAACATCAGGAGAAACTCATAGGGGATGGCTCCTACCCCGCGCTCAACCTGACTGAGAGCCTGAATACGATATTGCAGGGCATCCGCCAGTCCGAAGAGCAGAGCGCCAACCAGCGCCAAGCCAGGCCGCCAGCGGGCGAAGATCACCAGAGCAACCGCAATCCAGCCACGACCGGCTGTGATCCCTTCACGGAACAGACGGAGTTGGACCACCGTCAGCACGGCCCCGCCCAGCCCGGCCAGCGCCGTGCCAAGCAACGTAGCGGAATACCTGACCAGCCCCACATTGACGCCAGAAGTCTCTGCCGCCGCCGGGTTCTCGCCAACGGATCGGATGCGCAGGCCCCACGTGGTGCGGAAGAGCAGGAACCACACAGCCACCACCATCAAGGCCGTGATGTAGACTGTCGGGTCGTGGTTGAACAGAATCTCACCTACCACAGGGATACGGCTCAGGAGCGGGATGGGGAGGGCCTCCATGCCGGAAACCCGCGCCGTGAGCGAGCTGAACGCCTGCCGATAAAAGTAAGCGGCGAGCCCGTGCCCAAGGACAACGAGCGTCACACCACTGATCACCTGATCGGCCCGCAGGGTGACGCTCAGAACTGCCATAATCAGGCCCATCGCCACCCCACTGAGCATCCCTGCCAGCAGGGCAAGCCATGCACTCCATTCCCCGCCAGCGCTGGCCATGGGCCCGTTCTCCAGATAATACGCCGTCAGGAACCCGGCCACACTGCCCATGATCATCACCCCTTCCAGGCCCAGGTTCAGCACACCGGACCGCTCAGTGATGATCTCCCCCAGGACGGCCAGCACAACAGGAACAGCCAAGCGTATCCCGGCTGTGACGAGTGCAATCAGGAAGCTCCACTGTAGGATCAAACTCCAGTTCATAGGACCTCAGTGCGGAGGACTATCGCCTGAAGGCGCTATGCGCTGCTATTTTCAGCGCCGCGGCGTGCCCTCCCTCCTTTCTAAGCTTGGTTCGGTGCGTGGGTGGGGACAGGGCCACCATACTACTCGGCCTGCCCTCTATGTGCGAGCGCGTCGGTTGCCAGAACCGAGAGCACAACAACGGCCTGAATGGCCTCGGCCAGAGTCTCTGGCAGACCAGAGAGAACGTGCATCGATTCAGCACCAATGAACAGGGCAGCGAAAAATACCGAAGCGAGTACCACACCTACCGGATGCAGGCGTCCCAGCAGGGCAACCAGAATGCCGCTGAAGCCATATCCTCCCGTAATGGTAGCCTTCAGGCGTGTGTGTACCGTGCTGACCTCGATCAAGCCCGTCAGGCCCGCTAGCGCTCCGCTGAATGCCATCGCGAAGAAGATCGCCTTTTCGACATTGAAGCCAGCGTACTCGGCAACGCTGTCCTTGGAGCCCACGGCCCGCAGCCAGAACCCCAGAGGCGTGACCCAGAGGAGCACATAGACCAGCGGGACAAAGAATAGGGCGATCAGGACACCCAGGTGAACGCGAGTGCCAAACAGACCCGGCAGTCGAGCTGCCTCGACAAACTGAGCCGACTCAGGGAGATAGCCGCCCGGCTCCTGAAGAGGTCCGCGCGACAGATAGGCCACCAGAAGGACTGCAATGTAGTTCAACATCAGAGTGGAGATAATCTCGCTCACGCCGCGCTTGATCTTCAGCAGGGCGGCCAGGGCAGCCCAGAGCATCCCTCCGACGACCCCCGCCAGCAGCATAGCTGGCAGCAAAAGCCCGGGCGGCCACTCCGGGAAGAAGAGGGCAACCATCCCCCCCAGCAGTGCTCCCATGTAATACTGGCCCTCTCCGCCGATGTTCCACACACGGGTACGGAAAGCCACCGTGAACCCAAGGCCGGTTAGCAGCAGAGGCGCCGCTTTGAGCAGAGTCTCCGTGATCTGGCGTGAGCCGCCGAACGCCCCCTTCAGCATAGACGCATACGCCTCGACGGGGTCACGACCGGCGATCACGATCAGCAGGGCCCCTATCAACAGCCCAATGATAGCTCCCAGAATGGGCGCTCCGGCATTAACGAGAGCAGGCGGTATCTGAAAACGTTGCTCCGGGGCAAGGGATAGTTCCTCTTCAGAAGCCCTATCCCCGCTCCCCGGTTCGACTACAGGGCTGCTTCCGAGTTCGGTCACGCTGCTCCCTCCTTGACATCGTCGCCCTGCCGCTTAGAGCCCGTCATCATCAGCCCGATCTCATTAATGTTGGCTTCCCGGGCGTCCACCACACCCACGATCTCTCCCTCGTACATGACACCAATGCGATCACTGAGTGTCAATATCTCTTCCAGTTCGGTAGAAATCAGTAAGATGGCCAGGCCAGCATCCCGTTGCTCGATGAGGCGACGGTGTACATACTCGATGGCGCTCACGTCCAGGCCACGTGTCGGCTGGGCAGCCAGCAACACCCTGGGATTGCGGGCCAGTTCCCGCGCCAGGATCATCTTCTGCGCATTCCCACCGGACAACTTCCCCGCCGGTGTGTCAACCGAGGGGGTGCGGACGTCGAACTCGCGGACGAGTCTCTGAGCCTCCTGCCGGATCACATCCCGCCGCAGCACACCATGCACCGTGAAAGGTGGGCTGCTCACGCGCTGCAACACCAGGTTATCGGCGACGGAGAAGTCCTTCAACAAGCCCCTCCGGTATCGATCTGAGGGGATATGTGCCAGACCAGCCTGTCCGACCTCACGGGGGGAGCAATTGGTTGTATCTTTATCACAGATGATCACCTGTCCGGCTGTCGCTCTACGCAGCCCGGCGATCACTTCCTCCAGTTCGCTCTGGCCGTTTCCTGCCACCCCGGCGATCCCGAATATCTCACCCGCTCGCACTTCAAAGCTCACGCCCCGGAGGGCCGGTAATCCCCGGTCACTATTGGCGCGCAACTCCCGGACGATCAGGCGGGGCTCGCGAGGATTGGCGGGCTTTTTGCTAACCCTCAGCACAACTTCCCTGCCGACCATCATGCGGGCGAGGGCCTTCTTGTTGGTCGCCGAGGCGTCCACGGTGTCAACCACCTTCCCATCCCGCAGAACCGTGATCCGGTCGCTGGCGGCCAGCACCTCATCAAGCTTATGGGAGATGAAGATGATGGACTTCCCCTCATCAACCAGCCTGTGCAGAATAGCCAGAAGTTCCTCGACCTCCTGCGGGGTAAGTACAGCCGTCGGCTCATCGAGGATCAGAACCTCTGCGCCCCGGTAAAGCGCCTTCAGGATTTCAACGCGCTGCTGTTCCCCGACCGAGAGCGTCCACACCTCGGCGTCCGGCTGAATTGCCAGACCGTATCGCTCTGAGAGCGCAAGGAGCCTCTCGTAAACACTGGAACGATCTTCCAGAAGCGGCTCTCTGGGGGAACGCTGGCCGAGGATAATGTTTTCAGCAACTGTGAAAGGGGGGATTAGCATAAAGTGCTGGTGGACCATGCCCAGCCCGCTGGCGATGGCGTCCCTGGGCGAGGCGAACGAAACACGCTTACCATACAACCATATCTCGCCAGCATCAGGCTCATACAGCCCATAGAGCACGTTCATCAGGGTTGTCTTGCCAGCGCCATTCTCGCCCAGCAGAGCATGTATTTCGCCCGGCAACAGGTCAAAATCCACTCCGGCGTTGGCGACCACCCCGGGGAAGCGTTTGACGATTCCCCGCATCTGGACGATAGGTTCCATTGATTGGTTCACATCACTTCGCCCATGGTCTGGGCGGCGGCCCCCGGATAGGGGGCCGCCGCTGCTGCTAGATTGACTAAACCACAAGGGTTACTCTGACGATTCGGGGATAAACGGCACTTCGATCTCGCCCGCTGCGATGCCATCCATTGTTTCGGCCACCGCGTCAATTGCCTCCTGCGGGATCTGGTCCATGAGCGCTTCATTATACTCGACCAGCATCGCGCCCTCGGCAACGCCGAAGCGGTAGAAGGGATTGTCGAAGGTGCCGTTGTGGGTGTCTTCCAGCATCTGGGCAAACAGAGGCTCCAGATTCCAGATCAGGTTGACGAGCACCACGTCGGGGCCGTTCTCTGTCATGTCGCCAACGTAGCCGGTGACATAGCCACCCGCTTCCTTGGCTGCCTCGATGGTCCCCAGAGCCGGGCCCTCACCGCACTCGATCCAGAAGTCCACGCCAGCGTCTGCCTGGGCCAGGGCGGCTTCCTTGGCCTTGGCTACGTCTACCCAGTCACCCACAGCGGTCTGGATCAACTGGGCATCGGGGTTCACCGTCTGGGCCCCCAGCAGGAAGGCCTCACCCATAGCATGGCAGACGGGGATGTCAAAGCCGTACATGGCACCCAGAACGCCGCTCTCGCTCATGTAGCCAGCCAGAACGCCGATTGCGTAGGCAGCCTCATAGAACGGCTGATCGTAGTCCGCGACGTTAGCTGCCGTGCGGCCAATCCCACCGGCCCACGCAAAGTTGATGTCCGGGTAGTCCTCAGCTACCGCAAAGACAGCGTCCTGGAAGCCGAAGGAATGGCCGATGACCATCTCGTACCCCTCGTCCGCATAGGTACGGAGGATACGCTCAGCATCGGCATCGGAGATATTCTCAGAGAAAGCTGTGTCAACACCCTGCTCTCCGAGGGCCTGAAGGGCGATATAAGCGGCCTCATTCCAGGAGTTATCATCCAGGGGGCCGGGCAGGACGAGTGCCAGCCGACCGGCGGCCTCTTCCTCAGCGGCCTCTTCCCCGGCAGCCTCTTCCTCAGCAGCTTCCTCCTCGGCAGGAGCAGCCTCTTCCTCGGCGGGCGCAGCTTCCTCCTCGGCGGGCGCGGCCTCTTCTTCAGCGGGCGCAGCTTCTTCCTCGGCGGGCGCTGCCCCACCACCACATGCTACCAGGGAGAGCATGGTCAACAGGACCAGCCCGATCAGGAGTACGAAACCCAACTTACGGTTCTTCAGCATGGACATGAGTGACTCCTCCTCTCTTTCATGCAGTCCCTCTGCCCCTGCGGGTCGACAACCTGCAGGAGACGGCAGAGGCATCCGGGTTAAAGCTCCTTGTTATGCAAAATATGTGCGACGGATTCAACCTCCTTTCAGTGTATCAGTTTAGCACAATCGGCCCCACTACGAGACCTGAATCAGGGATTTACAGAGTTCAACGGCTGCCGCCGCATCTGCTGCGTAGCCGTCCGCGCCTATCTCATCTGCCCATTGCTGGTTCACGGAGCCACCGCCGACGATGATCTTAAACTTCTCGCGCTCGCCGACCTCCTTAAAAAGGTTGATCGTGCTGCGCTGCGATGGGCGGGTGGTGGTCATCAGCGACGACATGGCAACAATATCAGCCTGCTCTTTGAGCGCCGCATCCAGGAAGGCGCTGGGGGCTACATCGCGCCCCAGATCAACAACCTTGAAGCCATGCGAGCTGAGGAGCGTGCTGACGATATTCTTGCCGATGTCATGCACATCGTTCTCCACTGTCCCGATCACAACCGTGCCAAGCGAAGCGGAAGCCTGCCCGGACGCAGCGATCGCCTCCTCCAGGATGGCCGTGGCCCGCTTGGCTGCCTCACCGGCCAGCATCAGTTCCGGCAGAAAAATCTTAAACTCCTGGAATAGCTGGCCGACTTCCGTCAGCGCCGGAACGATAATCCCCTGGATAACCTCCAGCGGGTCGGCTCCCCCATCTAACGCCTGACGGGTAAGCGCCTCGGCTTTGTCGGCATCACCCTGGCGCAGGGCTTCGCTCAGTTCAGCTCGCAGTTGTTCGGTAATCTCAGCCATGACGTACTTTCCTCCACCCACCATCGAGATCTAACCCCAAGGCAATGATTGCGTCGCGAACCTCGTGGTAGATTTCCAACCACTGCTCCTTGGGCTCCACCGTCTCCTCATCGTAGAGCTCCGGGAAGGGATACCCACGATTCGGATTATCGAATGTGTCTTCGTAGTGCTTCAGGAACTCCAGCGCATAGCCGTTGGCCTCTTCTCTGGTGAGCCCAAGACTCGCATGGGCCACTTCTGCAATGAAGCGCGCTTCAAGCCCTGTTGTGTGGTCGGCGTTGAATCCACCGGTTGTACCGGCTCCCTGCTGATTCATGCCCGACACCGTGCCCGTCACGGCTCCGGCAGCTACTTCCCAGAGCAGCTCTGCCGTCCCCGGCCCGGAGACGGTGTAGATGTCGTTCAGCAGAACGATCGGCGTATTACGGGAAAGCGCCTGCGCCACCATGGACTGCATCCAGAGCCCCATCCGATCGGTGTTGTTCACCCAGCGCAGATGAGTGTGGCTCATCATGTGATAGGAGGCACTGTACAGAACCACTCCCAGAATATGGCAGGCAATAGTGACCACAGCCGTACCTTCTGCTCCGCCGCCCAGCCCACCGATCAGGGGGGTCATCAGGTCAACGATATGCATGCCAACGCTCTTCAGATGCGCCACACGCGAAAGCTGATCGTAATCTGTCTTCAACTCGACCATCTGGGAGACCAGCACCGCATCTGAGGTGCGCAGCCCTGAGTCCTGATCGATGGCGGCCATCTTGCCCGCGCATGTCAGCGGCACAGCCACATCGTTGATGTGCATCCCCGGTCGTCCGGCTTTGCGGACTGCCTCACGGGCAACGGCTGCATCGCGACGTGCGCCCAGTATCTCAGTCGGTGAGCCGGGGATGATCGCCTGTCCCATGTAGGTTGAGACAGACCCCGCTCCCAGGCAATCCACCAGCGGCTCCTGTGCACAGCTCAGCAGGATCAGAGGATGGTAGCGCTCAGTGCAGGGCGTGCCGGTCGGGCCGCTATGCACCACACAGGGGATATCGCTCTCCACCCCCCGGTGGCGCATCACGACGGCATCTTTGCCTGTTCCCAGCACAACAGCGTTCAGCGCAGTTCCTACGATCTCCTCTGTCTCATCACGAGTGAACTTGATGCACCGCTCGGTAGTCTGATTGTAGACCCCCATCTCAACGAACAGATCCAGCCCCGCCTGATACAGGCGGTCGGCCATATCGTCATCGGAGGGGATGGGAACCTGCGGATCGAACTTCAGCCCGTATTCACGGACCAGTTCAGCGGTACGTTTGGCCAGCGCCATCTCGAAATCCGGCTCCTTCATAAAGGGGCCGTTCTCGGATCGCTTGACGATCTCCACCAGCCAATTTGTTTGCATGTTGGCTCTCCTCACTTAAACATTCTACACAGTTGTGGAACGACCTACGCAGTCATGGGCTGCTGCGCTGTCCAGGTTGAGTCCTAGTTCACGTAGTTCGCTCTTAACCTCCTCGTAAATGCCCAGCCATTCCTCGGTCGGCTGGACGCGCACCACATCGTATACCTCGTCAAAACGCTTGCCAACAGGCCGCTGATCGAGATCGGCCTTGTAGCGGGCGACCATCTCCGCGACCAGGCGATTCGCCTCGGCGCGGCTCATACCGGCAGCCGCATGGGCCACCTCGGCCATAAAGCGGGCTTCCAGACCGCTGACGTGACCCGGCTCTGTGCCAGCCGCTGAGCGCGGGCCGATCAGAGCAGCCGCCCCGGAGCTGACCGCCAGCAGGCTTTGCGCGGCAACCTCGTAGAGAAGCGTCTTTGTGCCGGGGCCACCTACAGGCGTGATCACCACATCATTTAGCAGATGGGTGTTGCGGCTGAGTGCCTGCTGGGCGGGCGCGATGGCTCGAAGGATATCCGGGGAGGTAGTGTTGCCGTAGAAGGGGTGAGTGGGAGATACGCTGTGGGTGGTTGTCATGTAAGCCATCTGCATGAGAATGCAACCGCCTACGATTGCAATCGCCATGCCTTCGCGCCCGCCCGCAGTGCCACCGTAAATAGTGTTGTAGAAGCTATGCAGGATACTGCCGGTCTTGTGAATATGGGCCACCTTCGTCATCAGCGCGTAGTTGGTCTTGAACTCGCTGATCATGGCGACATGATGCCAGTGGTGTGGTCCCAGACGATCGGCAGCCGTAACAGTCAATTCACCGATCTCGCTAACCGAGTTCTCCGTGCAGCCGATGCCCAGACCGGGGCGGCCTGCACGCTGAACGGCGGTCAGCACCATTTCCATCTCATGCCAGGATAGCAGCACTTCCCAGGGTGAATGGCTGCGCCCTTCACGCCCGTACACCGTTTCCAGACTGCCATCAATCATCAGATCAACCAGCGGCTCCTGTGCGTAGCTCTGCTGGATAGCAACGTACAGGTGCTCCGGTGATGGTGTGCCGACCGGCCCACCTTTGATCGTGATCCGCCGGGTATCTTCCGGCAGACGCTTGTACTCGGTATGGGCGTCTGGAAAAGCTCCGACTGTAAGGTGATCGGGGGCAATGCCAATGGCGTCCAGAATTTCGCTTCGCGTCCACAGCATCCGCCGGCCTGTATCGGTGCATAGCACCCCGATCGCCTCAGCCATTTCCAGGCCTGCCTCGAACAGCCGATCCGCCAGCGCATCATCATCAGGGACAAAGGGAGCGTCAGGCGGGATGGAGATGTCGTATTTTGCCTGGAGTTCGGCCATTGTTTCAGGCACAAGCCGCATATCGAAGTCTTCCTCTTCGATGATTGGCCCTGCCTCCATTCGATCCAGAACGTCAACCAGTCGAACAGCGTTCCTCATTTCTAACCCTCCAGGCCGATCAGTTGACGGCACATTTGCACGGCGTGGACCGCGTCCGCTCCGTAGGCATCTGCTCCGATTCGCTCGGCGTAGGCCTCCGTGACCGGCGCTCCGCCGACAATGACCTTGTACTGCTCACGCAGGCCAAGCCCTTCCAGCCGCTTGATCAGGTCGCCCATGTAGGGCATAGAAGGGGTGAGCAGGGACGACATGCCGATGATGTCAGCTTCTTCTTTACGGGCCGCATCTATAAAATTCTGGGGGGAGACATCTGTCCCCAGGTCAATCACCCGGAACCCGTTGACCTGCAACATGAGCGCCACCATGTTCTTGCCGATATCATGTATGTCTCCCTGACAGGTTCCGATCACTACCGTGCCAAGCTCGGACCCTTCGCCAGATTCGGCAAGGATGGCAGGTTCAAGCACCTCACGCTGCATGGTCTGAATGACCTTCGCCGCCTTCATCAGGTCTGGCAGGAAGATTTCCAGGCGCTCGAATCGTTTGCCAACGTCATAAAGGAGCGGCTGTATGATCCCCACGAAGAACTCCGTCGGGGTCAACCCGCTTTCCAGAGCCTGCCGGGCAATCTGGGTTCCCTTTTCTGTGTCGCCCGCCGCCAGAACCTGATCCAGTTCTTTGCGAAGGGCTTCCTCTCGCTTTTCGTCTGGCATGCTTCTCCCGTCCTTTCTCGCCTCTTCAGACCAACTTCTTCCGATTCTGGGCAGCCTACCCCTTAATCAAAAGGGGCAGAGCCGCCCGCGCACCTGCGCGAAACAGCTCTGCCCCTTCTCCTCGGAAGCGACAGACGCCGATGGGAGGACAGCCGTCGGCCTGGCTTAGTCATCCCGGAAGGGACGACATCACAGTTGCGGGACAGCGCCGGATTCGCACCGGCTTCCCCGGTCTGTTCTCCCTCTGGTTGTTAAAGAGCGGTACTGGTCACTCAATCAAGCACACTCAAGCCCGACTGCGGCAGGAATCCACTCAGTCGCTGCCGGACTCAGCCGCCGCCTGTTCACGGCGATAATCCTGCAGAAAGCGAGCCGCATACTCATCGCGCCCGGTCAGCAGATCAGCCGCCAGGATGGCAGGGCGCGCCTTGGCAGCGTTCACGATCGGGCAGTTCAACCCCATCGCGATTGCCATCGCCAGATACACCGTGTTAATCAGTTCCCGGCGTGGCAGGCCGAAAGAAACGTTGCTCGCGCCAGCGGTCAGGTTAACGCCCAACTCCTCGCGCACCATCCGCATGGCATTGAGGGATACGCTGGCCGCCCGATGGTCTGCTCCAACACTCATCGTCAAGGTGTCTATCAGAATGTCCTCCGGCTTAAGGCCGTAAGACGCGGCGCGTTCCATAAGCGCGCGGGCCACCGCCAGACGGGCCTCGGCGGTAGTGGGAATGCCGTTGTCGTCCAGCG
Source organism: Chloroflexota bacterium (assembly GCA_011051745.1). Lineage (GTDB taxonomy): Bacteria > Chloroflexota > Anaerolineae > Aggregatilineales > UBA3940 > DRKO01. The sequence goes on from DRKO01000046.1 coordinate 13,503, forward strand.
TCAGCCCGATCACAGCCGCGTTATACTCCGCCGCCAGCGGCAACACGGCGTTGAGCGAACGCTCCTCGCCGCTTACCGAGTTGATCAGCGCACGGCCCGGGGTAACCTGGAGAGCAAGCTTCAGCGCATCCGGGTTGTTCGTGTCAATGGAGATCGGGGCATCAACGACAGCAGCCACCGTCTCAACAGCCCAGGCAAGCGTCTCCGGCTCATCCTGAACATCGGCGGCCTGCACGTTTATATCAATCAAATCCGCCCCTGCCTCGATCTGCCGGATCGCCTCCTGCTGAATGTAATCCGCGTTGCGTTCGACCAGTGCGCGGGTTAACCGCTTGCGCGCGCCGCCGCTGGGATTGATCCGTTCGCCGATCAGGACGGTTGGTAGTTCAGGGGCAACCACTACCTCGCGTCCGCTCTGGCTTTTAAAGACTGTCCGCATCTCCTGCTCCTGTCCTTTCCGAGAGTAACGGGTTATACAAGTTCTTCCTCACCGCGCAGCCATGCTTCGACGTGCGGGAAAGGATCGGTAGCGTGGGGGATATCCAGCGCCTCCACGAAGCGGTCCTGGAATTCCCCTACCAGGGGAATCTGGATGTGCTCAATCCAGCGGGCCACCTGCGCGATCTCACGCCGCTTGGCCCGGTTAAGGAGGGCGATCCGGGCCCCATCACCCGCCGCATTGCCAACAGCGTACACTCTGGACGGATCGCAGTCCGGGAACAGGCCCAAAATCATGGCCCGCTCACCGTCAATGTAACTCCCAAAAGCGCCGGCCAGTATGATCTTGTCCACCTGCTCCACCCCCAGCTCAGACATCAGGAGGCGTGCACCGGTGTAGAGGGCCGCTTTGGCGAGCTGAACGGCCCGGATATCTGCGATTGTGATAACGATATCACGCCCGATGGCCGTCTGTTCGGCGCGGGCGAGCACAAAAGCGGGTAAATCGTTGTACGTGATCAGACGCTCATGCTTCAGTTCCGGGTTAAAGGCTCCTGACTTGAGGATGATCCCGGCGCGGCGCATCTCAGCTACTGCCTCGATGATGCCTGAGCCGCAGATACCACGCGCCAGAACGGGTTCCGGTCGCCGCTTCCGCCGTCGTGGTCGCTTCCCATCGGGGGAGGTTTCCGATTCTTCGCTCTCTGGAGAGGCCCAGGCGTCGCTCCATTCCTCACGCCCGATGACCTTAAAGCGTGTCTCCAGCGTCCGGGGGTCAATGCGAACCCGCTCGATCGCGCCTTCTGCAGCCCGCATCCCAAAGGTGATCTGCGCCCCTTCAAAAGCCGGGCCGGTGGGGCTGGAGGCTGAGAGAAGCCTCTCCCGCGATCCCAGGAGAATTTCGCCGTTCGTTCCCACGTCAAGGATCAGGGTGATCTCGTCCTGCTCGTGGGGGGCCTCGGCCAGCACAACGGCCATGTTGTCCGCGCCAACGTAAGCCGCCTTGACAGGCAGCACATGCACGTTGGCCGCCGGATTGACCCTGAGGCCCAGTTCACGGGCCTTGATATCTGCCGGGTTGCAGAACGCCGTGGGGAAGGGGGAGCCGCCCAGGTAGAGGGGGCTGATATTCAACACCAGATGATGCATCACCGTGTTCCCCACCAGCACGACCTCTACAACATCGTCCGGCTCAAGGCCCGCCTGAGCAGTTGTTGACTTCGCCAGTTCGTTAAGCTGCTCGATCACGGCGCTGTTGAGCTTCTCCAGCCCGTCATCGTGCTCCATCACGTAGCTGATGCGGGACATCACGTCCTCGCCATAGGCCACCTGTGGGTTCATGGCCGTGTCGGTTATCAGCACCCGGCCATCTTCCAGATCGCACAGGTAGGCCGCGATGGTAGTCGTGCCGATGTCTACAGCCAGCCCGACCGCCCGATCATGGAAACCCGGCTGCAGGCGGATGATCTCACGATCATCCCACACCGTTACGGTTACGCCCCACTCGCCCTCCCGCAGGACGCGCTGGAGATCGGGCAGCACCCGATAATCCACCGAGAGGCCTTCCAGACCGAAGCGTTCATGCAGCGCGGCCATCAGACGCTCAAGATCGCCCCGGTCTTCATCCTCAACTGTTGGCTGCGGAACTTTGACGTAGTAGAGGCGGATGGCAGGATCGAGATCAATCACCCGCTCTCTGGCCGACTTGCGAATAATCTGCTTGTTTGTGCGGCTGGATTCAGGGACGAAAACGACGAGGTCTCCGAGCACACGCGCTTCACAGGCGAAGCGGTCTGTGGGGCCGAACTCATGGCGCTCCATATACGCCTGCTCGCGCTCGCTGGGAGGGGATGTGTGCGAGAGCGCGGAGGTGACATTCTCACGATCAAAGTGGCCCTCCTCGATGCGTACGCGACACTTGCCGCAGGTTTGCGCCCCGCCGCACAGGTTCTCGATCCCAACACCGAGTTGCTGAGCAGCTTCC